>JAAYOA010000043.1 GCA_012520525.1 Clostridiaceae bacterium
CCTCCATCCGTCACAAATGACAAGATCCAAAACGTCTACTCCGCTGCCACTGGTAAATGTCGCGCCGTATTTTTTCAGTCAAATGGTAACTGAGCCAAACTTGGAAATTGTCTGGCCCGAAGATGGTGCCATTGTCAGCCCCATCTTCATGCTCGCAAAAATGAATAAACCTTATGTTAAAGATGTGGCCGATGCCATCTGTTCGACTAAAATTGCAGATATATTCAATGTTGGTGGCAAGTTTCCCGCCACTGCGCCAGGAACTCAAAATTTCCTCAAGGCAGACCAGCGCCTGATGTTTGCAGGTTGGGATTATTTAAATAGTCATGATATCGAAGCCGAATTGGCCCAGGCTGAAGAGTTATTTCACCAGACTTCAGTCGTGTGATAGCTGATCATCGATAATATTTTATACTAAACTTGTGCAGCACATATCTGAGTTCAGATCTGTGCTGCCTTACTGAAAACGCAACGTTGTTGCATAATTTTATTTAATTCTGTCATAATGTATGGCATTTCTAATGTCAATAAAAGAAAGGATGTTCCGATGAATCTCGTCATCGTCTCCGGTCCGCCTTCATCTGGCAAAACATCGGTAATTTTGAAAACTTGTGACGCTCTCAAAAACAGCGGTCACCGCGTTGGCGTCGTCAAATTCGACTGTTTGCACACCGATGACGACAAACTCTACGCTGCCTACGGTATTCCCGTCAAAAAAGGTCTGTCAGGTGCCCTCTGCCCTGATCATTTTTTCGTCTCTAATATCGAAGAAGTTGTCCAATGGGGCATCGAAGAGAAATTGGATATTTTAATTTCGGAATCTGCCGGGCTATGTAACCGTTGTTCCCCTTATATTAAAGATATTTTATCGGTCTGCGTGATCGATAATCTGTCTGGCATCAATACACCTAAAAAGGTTGGACCGATGCTGCGGTCCGCAGATATCGTCGTCATCACAAAAGGCGACATAGTCTCCCAGGCAGAACGGGAAGTTTTCGCCTCCCGAGTCGGCCAAGTTAATCCCCGTGCCTTGACCATGCACGTTAATGGTCTAACAGGACAAGGTGCTTACGAGCTATCTACGTTGTTCTATAAAGACGATCTTAATTTAGACACCGTTAAGGGGATGACTTTGAAGTTCCCCATGCCGGCCGCCCTCTGTTCCTATTGCCTAGGAGAAACAAGGATTGGCGACGAATTCCAACAAGGTAATGTTCGAAAAATGAATTGGGAACAAAATTAAGTGAGGCAGTAAAATCTATGAATATAAAGACACAAACCTGTGGCGAACTGCTCGCCAGTTACCGCTGGATCGCTGATTTTTTTACCGAAAATCATTTGGATCTGGAAACAGCTAAAAACCAAACCATGTCGGACTATTTAGCCAGCATTGCTGACGAACAGCTGGAAGATCTGGCCCTTGATCGTGATAAGGTATTATCGGACTTCATCACTTTTGTCACTCAGATGCGTGAATTATTAGGCGAAACTGCCGCCAACCGCGTGGACAAATTGTCCATCCTGCCAGGCTTGAACAAAGAAGGTGAACCCGAAGGCTTTGACCGCATCGACCTATACCCATCGGAAATCATTTCCATCGTCGGTCCTACCGGTTCGGGCAAGTCTCGACTGTTACAAGATATCGAGTGGACAGCCAGCGGTGACACACCGACGCGTAGGCGCATTCTCATCAATGACGAAGTACCCGACCTGAAGTGGCGCTTTTCGGCCAATAATAAACTTGTGGCTCAGCTATCACAAAATATGAACTTCGTCATGGATTTAACTTGCTATGATTTTCTTAGCTTACACGCTCAAAGTCGTCTCGTCCAGGACGCCGAATCTGTTATTCAACGAATCCTTGAGGCAGCCAACGAACTAGCCGGCGAACCCTTCTCGCCGCACACCCATGTAACCGCCCTATCAGGCGGTCAGTCCCGGGCACTCATGATTGCTGACACAGCAATTTTAAGCACTTCGCCGATCGTCCTCATTGACGAAATCGAGAATGCGGGTATCGATCGAAGGAAAGCTCTGAACTTACTGCTAAGTAAAGAGAAAATTGTCCTCATGGCGACCCATGATCCTACCTTGGCCTTGATCGCCGACCGCCGTCTGATCATCTCCAAGGGAGGCATAGCAAATGTCTTAGACACTACTGACGCCGAACGAAGAGTACTGAGTGAACTCGAGATCTACGACCTGAAGGTTCAGACTTTGCGCCGCAAGTTGCGCTACGGGGAACGAGTAGATTCACTTTAAAGTATGGATTACTGTCCTAAAAGCAACCTTCAAAACCTTCATCTAAATTATAGATAAAATCCCACGACATACGTTATTTTTGCTGTTAAAATGTCTGCTCCGAATCGCAATTGAATCTTCTCTAATTGTAAAAAGACTGTCCTTTACACGATCTTAGAGCGTGATAAAGGGCAGTCTTTCATTATTTTTGCAATTGATCTTGCGCAGAGATTTGTCTGCAAAATTATAGATATCTTAAAACTAAGCTCGTTTACAAAATAACCTCTAGGTGATCTAAATACATCTGGCGAATACCATCATACTCACCAAGACCTCTTACAATCGCCTCTGCTTCATAACCTGCATCTTTAATAATATTTAACCAACTCTCCGGATCATCTGGATCCGCCATATCATTTTGGGCGTGGTCACCAGCTACAAGAAGGAGCGGAGCAATGTTGACCTTTTTGTAATTGCCTTCTTTTAAATATGCAAGAACATCTTCTACTTCTGGGTAACCCTCTACTGTTCCAACGTAAATATTAGTGTGTCCTAAAATTTTAAATTCATAATCTAAGGCAGGATAAGCAGCGTTAATAGGATGACCTGTACCATGCCCCATGAGAACTAAGGCTTCGTCTTTTCCCCGTGGATAAACTTCATTAATAACCTCTGCTAAGCGCCGATAATCCTCCGGCGCATACATCAACGGCGCCCCAATTTTTATTTGCTTGAAATTAGCCCGTTCTTTTTCAATCTGTCGGCGCATTTTATGGTACTCATCACCTGGGATGAGATGGGTGGGCTGGATGGCGACCGATTCAATCCCCTGAGCAGCTAAAGCCTGCAATGCTAACGTGGTATTGGGAATTTCGAGACCGCTCTTGCTTAGTTTGCGTCGGATCATCTCACTTGTATAAGCTGTCATTACAGTGTATTCAGGATACTTTTCTCTGACAATCGCTTCGATTGCATCGATTGTTTTAGCTCTTGTTTCGGGAAAACTGACACCAAAACTGACTAATAAAATTGCTTTGTTCATTAATATTAACCCTCCTTTTTATGCAGAGTAACATATATTGTGCGAACTAAATGTGCGTTGGGTTAGCAACTAAATGTATCCGTATGTCTGCATATTATACATCATGCAGTGAGTTATTTTACGGATAAAAAGCGGTTAAAAATGGCTTTAAATAGATATATTTTATCCATTCAACATCTTTGACCTAATGCATTTAATAATAACCTATTAATTTTCTATAATTTTCTACAGAAACAGAAGATGTATTTCCTTTTGTGTTAAACTAATAAGGAATTAAATGATTAGATATAAATGAAATTTTATATGGAAAGTGAGCTAAATATGGGAATAATTGATTCTTTGGCCAAGCGCCGTTCTTATTACGACATTAACCGCAATTTGCCGGTAGACATAGACGAGGTTATTGATGTCATTGATCAAGTCACCGAACTTGTACCCGATGCTTTTAACATGAAAAGTTCTCGCGTTGTCGTTGTTACTGGTTCTAATCAAGATAAATTATGGGATAAGATTTTTGATGTTTTTGAAGGTAAAGTTCCGCGCGAGAAAATTGACGGTTTCAAAGCGGGAAGTGGCACAATCCTTTACTTTTATGACACCGATGTCGTGTCAAATCTACAAAAACAATTTCCTAGTTACGCCCACAATTTTCCGGTTTGGGCAAACCAGGCTGTCGGTATGTTGCAGCTAAGTATTTGGACGGCTTTGCGCGAATTAGAAATCGGCGCTAGCCTTCAGCATTATAATCCAGTTATAGATGAGGCAATAAAAGAGATGTTTGACCTGCCTGCCAGCTGGTCTTTAAATGCGCAAATGCCTTTTGGTGGCATTGGCAGTGAACGCGAACCCAAAGAGCCAGAAAACATTCGCGACCGCGTTCTTATTTTTAAATAAGTATTAAAATGCATCCTATCTATAATCACTAATTTAGTGCCGCTTTCGTTGAAAATACTCAACTAGGCGGCACTTACTTTTTATAAACGAAATAAGCTCGATCCATTGACGGTCGAGCTTATTTTAAGAATAATATGACAAAATATTAGTAGTCCATTTGTTTAAGCAGCTGAGCTCTGCTTATTGGGACAAATAATTTTCAACAGCAGCAATTTTTGCACACGTACAAAAGACACGGATTGCAGTTTCAAGTTCTTTTATCGTAGGATATGACGGAGCAATTCGGATATTGCTATCATGGGGATCCTTGTTGTAGGGATAAGTCGCTCCCGCTCCCGTCAAAATGACACCTGCATCTTTACACATAGCGACAACCTGTTTGGCCGTTCCCGGCTGCAAGTTAACACTAATAAAGTAGCCACCGAGGGGCTTGTGCCAATCGGCTATATTAAACTCACCCAGTTCTTCCTGGAGAACGTCCAACACCAATTCAAACTTCGGGCGCAAAATGGTGGCATGACGCTTCATAAGTTCTTTGACGCCCCCAGCTTTCTTTATGAGTTGTGCTTGGAATAGTTGACTCATTTTATCCGGACCTATGGTCTGGAATTTCAGATTACTGAGATACCAGTCTATATTTGATTTAGAACCAGCAATAGCACCAATGCCTGCATTTGCAAACGTCATTTTCGACGTAGATGCGAATACTAAAACTCGATCAGGATAACCTGCTTCTTCACTGAGAGCCATGATATCTAACAGGTGACCTTGTTTAGCAGGATCGTCGTACAGATGATGTACACAATATGTATTATCCCACATGATCAGGAAATCATCCGCCGCTTTCATTTTAGCTAGTCTACGAGTAGTCTCTTCATCGTAGACATAACCATCTGGATTGGAATACTTAGGTACACACCAGATACCTTTGATGCTATCATCGGCAGCACAGAGACGCTCTACTTCGTCCATATCCGGACCATTCTCTGTCATCTGAACAGGCACTAATTCGAAACCAAAATGTTCGGTTACAGCGAAATGGCGATCATATCCAGGCACAGGACAGAGAAACTTGCGGTCTTTGATCTCGTACCAAGGTTTCGTTGCTCCCGGTCTCAATTGGGTCATACTATAAGAAATGACATTAAACATCAATTCTAGGCTGGAATTACCCAAGGCGAGAATTTTATCTGAATCAATTTCCATCATCTCCGAAAAGATCTCCCGCATCTCGGGCAACCCTTCCAGAATTCCATAATTTCGACAGTCTGTACCATCTTTTGATTCAAGTTTTTCGGTCTCTTCTATGACTTTAAACAAAAAATCCTCTGTCATGTCCATTTGGTCACATGACGGCTTGCCACGAGCCATATTTAAATTAAGATTCTGGTCCTTAAATTTTTTATAGTTAGACTTTAATTCAACTAAAGTCGTCTCTAGCTGTGTTTGATCCATATCTTTATATGAAAGCATGGGTTCGCCTCCTTGTAGTAAAAGTAGCATTGAAGCCTATTATGCTATTGCAAACACCAAATTGCAAGTTTCAAGTCAATATTTTTCATTCATTTCTGCATTTTAACGAAAAATAAGGTAATTTTTGCAAATTTATAATGCATTTTTGCATTTCATTTTTATACTGCTTGCGAAATTTCATTATATGAAAGATATCGTTGAAATATTTAAGTAAAATAAAAGAGGATTCGCAGAAAGGCGAATCCTCTAGAATAATTCTTCTGTTCAGTTAAAAATTCAAACTATCAATCGCAGTTCACATCAGTTGAGAACACTTCACTGTGATCAACCGCTGCTTAGTCGACGAGTACAATCTGAAGTTTTTCGGCAGCTTTCTTTGCCTCTTCCAATGAGGGGGTTGCATCGCGCAGAACGAGTCGACCACCGCCACGGTTCAATGTATCAACCATAGCTGTCATCTTATCGGTCTCTATTGTAATCTTTTGGATCGATTCTTCTTTACCCTCAACTATGTCAATTTCAATGCCCATTTCTACTGCCTTTTGAACTGACACATTATACATCTCATAGTCAGATGTAGGTGCACCAAAGACAGCACCCATCACGATGCCAGGAATGTTGATGGCGCGGCGGGCAAACAATTCTGGATAAAGCTCAATCGTCAATTTTTTGATGTCGCCTTCGATTAGCTCGTGGCAAATGCGGGCTGCGTTGGTCGGAGAACCGACGGCCTGGCTGCTGCCGCCTACCACTGCATCACCAAATGTTTCAACGATGGAACGAGTACCCGTGGCCAGCTTCTTGGCAATATCGTCCGCTTTTTTGAGGGTCTCTTCGATATGTTTCTTCTCGCCTTCCTTAACTTCGTCTGAAACAAGAGCTTCTACGTGATCTTTGCGTTTGAAGAAGGGTTCCATGAATTCAACCACAGTCGGAACGACGTGACGAGCAGATTCCACGTGAACTTCGCTTGCCATGGCCAGCATGACATCGAAGGGAACGTTGACATCCATATCGACGCTCATTAACAATTTAGCTGAGAACATACCGATCATGATCGCACCGTCAACGTGGGTTGTGCAGAGTGCAGGTACGAGAACACGAGGCGTACAGGGAACTGCAATCGTCGGGGAAATAGCAATGACCATTGCTTTTTCCATCTGTTCAGGTGTACCGCCGTACATGGCAACTGTAGCTGCTGCGACAGTCGGTGCGCCGGCACCAAAGCCTTCCATATTACAGCCGGTCGTCACTTTTCCGACACGGAAAAGACCACCAATTTTAATCATCAAAGCGCCAATTTCAGCAATCTTTTCGCGGTCATAGCCGTTAACCATCATTGCTTTAATAAAGCCAGAATAGGGGCAGCTATCGCCGGTGCCTGCACAGGGGCGCAAACCTACACAATGATTACCAACTTGGGCAGCTAATGTATAGAATAAGGCATCATCTAAAAATTTATCAGAAAAGAACTTGGTGCCTTCTGTCTTGTTAAGTTGGGTTGCGATCGTTCCGAGCAGAATACTTTCACCGCCATCGGCACCGATTTCAACTGCCTTAAGGTTATGCTCATATTCAACCATAACCAAGTCAAGAATCTCTTCACGACTGCGGCCGGACAGAAGCATTTCTTCTTCAATCACAACGTCAGTTACAGGAACATTGTGCTCAGTTGCAATGCGCACCATTTCTCCAACAGTTAATGGCATCGTATTACGAATGGTTTCTTGTAAAGTCATCTATCTCTCCCTCCATATTTAGGAATGTTCCTAAATATCATATTTATTTTACTTAGTCAGATCGCTCTCATGCGATGTCCACTGTCTATTTTTAATTTTGACTGCATATCAAATTGATATGCAGCCATTTTAATAATTATTCGTCTTTGATGTTACGACCAGTAGCGTATTTTGCTTCTCTCTCACGGATATCGGGTAAACCAACCATGCGATTAAATTCAGGGAACGGGATCATGTCGTCCACCATATTGGCCGTTGTGCCTTCTGCTTTGAGGCGTTTCATGAGATTTGCCATAGCAGCAGCAGTCACGTAGGTAGAAGCTGTAGGATAAATTACAACGTTGTAACCCAGCTCTTCGAGGCGCTCATTCGGAAGAAGTGGGGTACGACCGCCTTCAACCATGTTGGCAATCGTCAGTGCATCAATTTCATCGTTAATGCGCTTCATCTCTTCTTCGCTCTCGGGAGACTCAATGAAGACAATGTCTGCACCGGCTTCAGCAAAGGCCTTGCCGCGTTTGATTGCTTCATCAATGCCAAGCACTGTACGAGCATCCGTACGAGCCATAATCATGAAGTCCGGATCACGGCGAGCATCAACTGCCGCTTTAATTTTTCCGATCATCTCGTCTAGGGGAATAACTTCGCGACCAACCATGTGACCACATTTTTTCGGCATGACTTGATCTTCAAGTTGAATCACGGCAACGCCGGCTTTTTCATATCCGCGAACTGTGCGGCCTACATTGATCGCATTACCAAAGCCGGTGTCCGCATCTGCAATGACGGGGACATCGCCACAGGCTTCGACAAAGCACTCGGCCCGCATAACCATTTCAGAGTAGGTCATCAGACCAACGTCTGGCATACCAAGGTGACTAGCTGATTGACCATAACCGGTCATGTAAACGGCATCAAAACCTTCTTGACAAATAATTCTGGCTGTCAGTGCGTCGTGAGCTCCTGGCGCAATCAACATACGGCCTTCGGCAAACATCTCTCTGATACGGGTCGTGTTACGTTTCATAATTAAATTACTCCTTTAATTTTCTTTTTTTGGCGGCTTCTCTCTGTTGTCGAAACCATTCTTTATGTTCTTCATCATCATGTAATGCTTCTAAATCAAGCTTAGGTGGTTCATAAATAACCGGTTTGGGGCGTTCAATCACTTGTCCCGTAAATTGTTCGGATCGCATAAAGTTAAAAACTGCATCCGGATAGTAGAGACCTAAAGTGCCTAAAGCAAAAACGAGATAATGTTTGTCAAATAGGAACTTGGGTTCTGTCGGGAATAATGATGGCCCAGGATCTGAAAAAGCCCGACCTAAAGTGATTTGATTAAACTCTTCTGCATGGTTGGCAAACATGCCACCGATGCCGAGGACTAATTTGACTTTGCGCAAATCTCTGCCAACTGGGAATCCCGGCAATACACCTGTATCTGGATTGTATTCCTGAACAATATATCCTGCGTGTCGTTTGAGAGAAACATGGATCGCTGCAATAGCAAGTGCCTGATCGAGTTTATCTTCCCAATTTGCCTCTGCAATTAGCTCAGTATTCTTCTTGCGTTCGCGGGCGTATTCTTCGATCATTTCAAGATTCTCAAACTCAATTTCGTTATCGGGATCAAGAGTATTTACAATCTGTTCCAAAGACTCCGCGCCGACGGCATCGACGATACCTGTAGCACTGACACGCATACCAAGATTACCTTCAACCGTTCGATAAGAGGCCTGTTTCTCATTGTTAATAATCAGACCAATTTCCTCGTCCCGTAGATCAGCAACCCCAGGTAAAACCGAGTGTATGTCGGTGGTTGCACCACCTACATCGATCATTAAGACATCACCGAAACCTTCTTGATTCCGCGTGCCATTGGCCCAGAGTTCACCTGCTAACAACACCGCACCTGGCGTCGGACGAATCTCTTTATCTTCCACAAGATTGACAAGATTCTCCAACCCTTTAGCGTTCGTCAGTTGTTTGATAAATTCATGGTGAATAGCTTCCCGGGCAGACGTTACATTTAGTCGGTGTATGGTAGGCATGATATTTGGACACACGACAAAATTAACGTCGTGGGTGTTCAGAATTTCAATAACCTGTGGCTGTGCCTCTTTATTGCAGGCAATGACCACCATACAACTCAATTCTGCCTCAACGATTAATCGCGCATTCTCTACGGCAGATTCAATTTCACCACCATCAGTACCACCCGCCAACAAAATAATGTCTGGCTTGATCTCTCGCAAGATTTCTAAGCGATAGGTGGGCGAATCCTCGTGAGAAATGACCTCGAGCACTCTGGCTCCCGCACTCATTGCAACTTCTTTGGCTGCTTTTGCAGTAACTCTAGGCATAAAGCCCATGGCCACCATGCGCAAGCCTCCAGCGGCACTGCACGTTGAGTAATATTTGACATCATCGGAAATCTCAATCTCTTGTGTTTTAAGTTTTGCCGTCGCTTTGTCGACACCTTCCATGATGTCATTCAATGTGGTCGGTGACTGAGCTCTGCCTAGGAAATCCAAGTGATCTTGGTCCAATGCAAAGGCAACCGCTTTTGTATAGGTCGAACCGACGTCATATACGATAATATTTGCTTGCCTTTTTATTGTTTGCATATTTATAACCGTTTATTTCATCAATTTATCTAATTTTGCTTTATCGACATAGACATAGCCTTCCATGACGCGACGAGCAGTCCGTTGGAATGATGTCTTTTCTACTTTTCCGTCTTTTACAATTGCCTGAACGGGCAGTACACCAGCAGGGTGACCGATGCGGATCGCTTCGTCATCACTGCGTTCACGCATCACTTCGTTGACAATGGTGCCCTCGATACGCGCTGCTGCACCGGTACAAGCCGTAGCTGTTCCAGCATAAGTTTTATGCAGTACTTGCATGAACATCAAACGCGCAACGAAGTCAACATCGTCAGCTTTGATGGTCTCACCGGTTGAGAAACTGACATAATCCTTGGGTTCACGAACCATGCAGATCATCGGGAAAGCTGGTGAACTGGCTGTAGCATCAGCTTCGTCCTTTGCCATGCCAATCATGACTGTAGCTTTAGCACGCAATTCTTCCAAGTTTTTCAGCAGTTCAGCATTGCCATCGATCTCAGCAGGTGTTTCGGTGCCATCAATACCCATATCAGATGCGAGAACAAAGACACAGGGATTAGCCACATCGACGATGGAAACAGTCTTATCGCCAAAAGATGTTTTAATTGTGTCTTTGACATTGCCTGTGGGGAGGGTCTTGCCTGTAGCAGCACCGGCTGTACCTGCAAAGTCCATCCAAATTGGAGCCGATGTTCCGGGAACACCAGCGATGCTGCAGTCGCCTGCTACAGCAGCGTGACCATCTCTAACTTCAACTTCGGCTTTCAATATTTTGCCGGTGTTAGTGTTGTGAATACGGACTGTTGTCACGGGACCTTCAGCATTGACTAAGGATTCGTCGATAGCAAAGGGTCCAACTCCGGACGAAATATTGCCACAGTTGCCGTTGTAGTCGACCAGTGGAGAATTGATACTAACTTGACCAAATGTATAATCTACATCAGCGTCGGGATGGGTTGACGGACCGATGATCGCTAGTTTGCTGGTCAACGGATCAGCGCCTGCCAAACCGTCGATTTGACGGACATCGGGACTACCGAAAATTGACAGAATAATTGCATCGCGTTCTTTTTGATCTTTTGGCAGATCGTTTTCTTTAATGAAAATACCTTTACTTGTGCCACCACGCATGATGACGACTGGAACTCTTAATTGTTCGCTCATGACCTCACCCTTTCTATTTGGTTATTCCTCTGGTTTATTTATTTTTATAAAGTCGTAATTGCGGAGGCGCAAACCTCCGCAACACGTATTTATTAAACTTAAATTATTTTTCAAGACCGCGTCTCTTGATCTCTTCACTGACCCAAGCTACGCACTCTTCCGGCTTGCTCTCCGGACCAAAGAAGTTGTCAACACTGATGAAGTCGGTACCCTCTTCTCTGATCTTCTTCTCATACATTGCGTGTTCTTCTTCTTTTTCAGCAATCCGACCGCCGGCAAAACAGACAACTTTATCGCGCAGTCCAAGTGCTTCTAGTTTCTCGGACACACGGGGGAACAGCGTAATACCAAGACCTAATAAGTTACTGACGCCTACAGCTGTCGCACCTACTTCAGCAGCAACTTCAGCAACAGTCTCTGGTAAGTTCATACCGCGCAGATAGACGACGTCATAGCCTGCTTTGACAAATGCTTCACGAACGGTGTTAATACCAACAACGTGGGCATCGGCACCGACTGTAGCCAAGACTATCTTTTCTTTACGCGTCGGTTTTACATCCGCAATAACTTCGACCTCTTCTGCGGTCAACGTCATCCTCGTCTCATCAACGCCCAAGGGAGTATAGCCCGGAACATAGCGTTTGATACCGTCCTTGTCGCGATTGACACGAACGTGACGCTTCAAGTCCCAGCCACCAGCTCTCGGACAGTCAAGAATACCGCTCTTACCACCATTGACGATCAAGTCGATCAACTCATCATCAGTCCACTGACGCCAGAATTCCGGTGTGATATCTTGTGTAGACAAGCTGTTGGGTTCGAGGTGTAGACATGCTTCTAATACCGCCAAAGCCTCGTCTATGATCTGTTCTTTGCGTTCTTGGATGCGCGAGTCTTCAATATCAACGGTATATACACTATCAAAGACATTCTGAGTACCCCAGATGGCTCTACCCATGGAGTCACCGGTTGGAATACCAACGGACTCTGCAGCCTTTGGACGATAGAAGTTGGCACCACCCAATTTTGCATTTACAGCCATACGGGCAAAGTGAGCTGCTTCTGCGATCAAATCACCTGGTGGGTTTTGGAAAGTTTCCGGAACAACGATCAGACCGTTACTCCAGCAGACTTCTCTGAACACACGCATAACCGCCAAATCTTGGAACATATTGATGCCAGAAATATTCATCTGGATCGCACTGAGTTCCTTGGGCAGACCAGCGTGAATAGCCAGACCTTCAGCAAGTAGACACATCGCCAAAGCCATTCCATCGGTACCGCCGATGTTGTTCAGATGTTTATGTGAGTCTAATTGAACGTAAATGTTGTTCTCAGCACAGACTTGCAGCGCTTTGTACCCATTGACAACTTTAGTCTTATAATCATGGATGCCACGACCACCAAAGTGAACGTGGATGACAGGACCGATGTCAGTGCCGTCAAACCCTGCAATCAAAGCATTGATGATTGAAATATGAGGTGTATCACCCGTCGCATTGATACGAACTGGGTGACGGCTACCGCCGCCCATTTGGATGAATTCGCGCTCACCCTTAGGGGTAATACCACCCTTGCCGCGGGACTGCTCAATCAATTCACGACCTTTCAAAGGATCAATATGACGGGTCGCTTCCGAGTGAACAAAGTGGAAGACTGTCGTGTCGAATTTTTCTGGATAAGCATACATCTCCAGAGATTCTTTTAAAGTTTCTTCGGCAGTATTTCTACCCAAAATAGGATTTTGTGCAGGAATACCTGATTCCCTAGCCTTGCGACCCAACTCATAAATACGATAGCCGCTACGCACAACCCCTGCCACTTCACGGGGATATGGAGCCGGCAGACCTACGACCTCACCATTTTCATCCAAATCCGGCATTTCTACATCAAACGCATCCGCATAGGCACGAATTACATCAATGTCTTCTTTAATTATTCTTTTAGTTTTCTCCTGCATGATATTCTCCTCTTATGCCTCTTTATCTATGCCTAAATCAGCTCTAACTCGGGGAATCAAACCACCATAAGACAATGTACGTTGTACAGTCTCAGAAAGTGGTGCAAATTCAAACGTTTCACCGTTAACGACCACTTCACCGGTGCTTAAATCAACCGAGATTTCATCACCATCTTTAACTTTATCAACAACGTCCGCCACAAATACCGGCAAACCAATGTTGATACTATTTCTTCTAAAAATCCGAGCAAAACCTTGGGCAATTATTAATTTTACCCCAGCTTGTTTCAACGCGTGTGGTGCTTGTTCACGCGAAGACCCACACCCAAAGTTTCTGCCTGCAACCATAATGTCGCATGTTTTAATTTTATCCTTAAAATCCAGCCCCGGTGCTCCCGCCATTGCGAAGTTGGAAAGCGTCTCGAAAGGCTCTGCCATTGCATAACCTGGCAAAATTTGGTCTGTGTCGACGTTATCACCGAGCACGATAACTTTTCCTGAAATCTTAGTCACGTCTTTCTCCTCTCCTTAAGCGTTCTCTGCACCTGGTTCAACAATTTCTCCTTTGACTGCAGATAGAACTGCGGTCAACGGTGAAGCTAAATAGATCTGTGCTTCGGTACTACCCATACGCCCCGGGAAATTCCGGTTTGTCGATGAAACGACGACATCGCGCGGTGTAACCAGTCCTTCATGAGCACCAAAGCAAGGACCACAGCCTGGATTCAGCAAAGTTGCTCCAGCGTTGCGAATGACTTCCGACCAACCTAAGCGGTCCATTTCATTCTGGATTTCCCTCGAAGCAGGGAAAACTAGCATATTCACATGGGACGCAACCTTATGATCCTTTAATACGTTATAAACTTGTTCCATATCGTTGAGGCGACCATTCGTACAGCTGCCCACGGCCACCTGAGTGATTGGTGTACCGGCGACTTCTGATACAGGTTTGACATTGACCGGTGAGAACGGACAGGCAATCTGTGGCTTCAGATCAGATAAATCAACTTCCAACGTACGCATGACATCGGTTTCAGGTTCTTCGTCACCGAACAGGGTAATCATGCTGCCCAATTCGGTACCCATATTGCAGACAGTCATCCGCTCAGCAATAGAGAACTCATTGATGCCGGGGCCTGAAATGATCAAGCCACGATCCGTCAAATAGTCAGCGCCAAATTCGGCGGCTAAGAAAAGAATCAAATCCTTTCCGGATACATAGGGAGAAAGTTTACCTGTTAGAACAACATTGACAACTTCGGGGACTTCGACATCGAGTTTGCCAGTAGCCATCGCTGCTGCCTGCTCAGTTGAGCCTACACCGATGCCGATGGCCCCGTAGCCGCCACATGTGCATGTGTGGGAATCAGCGATTACAACTATATCCCCAGGTTGCACATCAAATTTTTCATGTAGGACCTGGTGGATCACACCCTCGCCTTTTTCAAATAAATGCGTGCCATAGCGCTCGGCAAAATCTTTCATTTTCCAAACACCCTGACGAGCTTTCTCTGTTGAAGCGGGATAAATATGGTCAACCACCATAAATACCCGATCCGGGTCGAAGACGCGATCAACGCCAATGGCCTCAAATTGATCGATAGCAATCGGTGACGTAACGTCGTGGGCGCCAACATAAGCAACTTGGCAAGACAAATCATCACCCGGCTTTGTTGTCTTTACCCCTGCGGCTTGCGCCAGCCATTTTTCTATACGATTCATCATTTACCTCCAGGTCCTATAAAATCGTTCTATGTCTTAAAGTGGAAGTTTAACATCTTCTGAAGTAAACCATCCCATTTTGCGGAATAATTGGCCGAACAGCCATGTCAACACGGCAGGCAATACAATACAAATTAAGAGCAAGCCGATCCAATCCATGGCTGTCGCTGCCGTGGCAGTCGCACCCATTTCGATGGCGCGCTCACTGGGGGTTGCCCAACCTGCGATAACACCAATCGGACCAACCATACCTGATGTACCCATACCAGAAGAGATCGGCGGGCCGTTCATCTCTAGCTTAAATACTAATGTTGCAATTGGACCAGTGATAGCCGCCGTCAACGTCGGCGGAATCCAAATCCGCGGATTCTTCATGATATTTGGCACTTGTAACATCGATGTACCGAGACCCTGAGCGATCAAGCCGCCAGGTCCATTCTCTTTATAGGTCATAACTGCGAAACCAACCATTTGAGCACAACATCCGGCAGTTGCCGCGCCACCTGCCAGACCAACAAGGCCTAGGGCCGCGCAAATCGCCGCCGAGCTGATCGGCAATGTCAGTGTAATACCGACGATGACAGATACTAAAATACCCATCAAGAATGGTTGCATGTTGGTTGCCCAGACAATGGCATTACCAATGGCTGCTGCCACTGCACCAATGCCAGGAGCCCACCACAGTGAGAGACCTACACCAACGAAAATTGTTACTAAAGGTGTTACCAAGATATCAATCTTCGTTTCCTTAGAAACTAGTTTGCCAAATTCAGCTGCAAAGATTGCAACGATCAGGACAGCTAATGGACCGCCTGCACCGCCGAGTGAGTTCGCGGCTATACCAACACCAGCCAGTGAAAAGAGTACCAACGGTGCGGCATGAAGTGCATGTCCGATCGCGACAGCCATCGCCGGACCAGTTGCCTGCATAGCGAATGCACCCATTTCGATCAAAATCTCGAAAAATTTAGCTTCACCAAATGCATTTGTCAGCTGAACACCAACAGTATTTAATATTGTACCCATCAACAGTGATGCGAAGAGACCTAAGGCCATCGAGCCCATAGCATCAATTGCATACCGTTGAAAAGAAATAACAACATCTTTCTTTTTTAAATAACGACCTACTTTACCAGGTTCTTTTTTTGTTTTAGAATCTTTACCCATTTATTTCACCTAATTTCCATATATTGAATATTAGGACATTAAATTATTTCTCTTGCTGTACTTCCTGCCAATATTTTACGAGAGCAGATATGTCTAA
This sequence comes from Clostridiaceae bacterium, assembly GCA_012520525.1. GTDB lineage: Bacteria > Bacillota > Clostridia > Saccharofermentanales > Fastidiosipilaceae > JAAYOA01. Next base: position 16,130 of record JAAYOA010000043.1, read on the forward strand.
ACGATTCATGCCTGCTGCACGAGCCATTTCATAGACTTGATGTGCCATCGCTGTCATTGGCAGTGGTGTTTGACTGCTGGTACCAGCTTCGAGAGCTAATCCGATGTCCTTATACTGTAAGTCAATCGCGAAGCCTTTATTGTAATCTTCGGTCATGATAAAGTTTTCCATCTTCGCTGTCAGGGCATAACTGTTACCAGAGCTGACGCCAATAATCTCTTGCATTGTCTCCAATGAAAGGTCGTGCTTGAGACCCAGATTAATGGCCTCTGCCAGAGCAGCCATATTAGCGCCGAGCAATAAATTGTTAACCATTTTAATTGCGTTACCTGCACCATGTGAACCGACGTGGAAGATTTTTTTGCCTAATACATTGAGCACAGGCTCAATGATCTTGAAGGCTTCGTCTTCGGCACCAACCATAATGGTCAGTGTTCCTTTAGTTGCACCAGCAACACCACCACTGACTGGGGCATCGACATAGTGTACGTTTTTAGCTTTTGCTTTCTTGGCCAATGATTTGGATGTGGCTGGAGCGACAGAACTCAAGTCAACAATAACAGACCCTTCGCGCATATTATTAATAACGCCACCTTCACCACCCATAACTATGTTCAATATTGCTGCATTGGGTAGAGATGTGAAGATAATGTCTGCTTTTTGAGCAGCGTCTGCTTGACTATCAGCAGCCACAGCACCTTCTGCAACCACCTTGTCTACCGCTGCTTGCACAACGTCAGAAACAACAACCTCGTAACCATTCTTGACCAGATTTGTCGCCATGGGACCTCCCATTGCGCCTAGTCCGATAAAACCTAAAACCATTCATCTCCTCTCTTTCTTTGAATTTGTAGTATCCATCGCGCGACTGTCCATTATGTATAAAAGCATTATAATGAGCCGCGCGACGCACACTAGATTCCTATACTATAAATTTTTATGTAAAGCGAGAACCACTCACTTTAAGCCTTCAAAAAGTGTTTGATTACATGATCAAAACTTATCTCAAACCATCTTCGCCCTTTACTTCACTAAGTTGGAGACCACCAATCCGAGGATGAGGACGACCACCGGTCGTGAAAGCCAGAGCAACGACAATCTCATCCGGCATCGGGGCATCAGGAATGCGAATTTCTATAGCATCGTAGTGAGTACGAACGAATGCTGCATCCTTGTAGTGAAGTGGAACATCTAATGTTGTACCAGCTGGACCGGCCTTTTTCGCCGAAGGTATGATTGCCTTACCGCCGCCAATAGCAGCCCGCATAGGTTTACCAAGCTTTGGATGAAGAATAGCAGCACCGTGCTCTAATTCTCCATCGAGACCAATGATTGCACCTTTGCCGTAGTTATGGATCGGATCTCCTTCAAGCACTTTAACGGCTATTTCAGAGAGATAACCACCGAGATATTCACCAACTTCTGTTAGTTCACCTAGGTCTTCAACATATCTTCCGGCAAATGGATTCTTGATGATTGCGGCCACATAGCAACGCTTGATCGATTTTTCTAACGCTTTAAAGCCTTCATAACGGATTTCTTCTACATGGGTAACAACTTTTCTAATTTCAGGTTTTTTCATAATAAAATCCTTTCTAAGATCTCGGGTTAACAGGTCAATTCATATCCTTGGCAAGCGATTATTTCATATATAATCGCAACCTGTTAAACCTATTTTGGCTTTATCGCTCCACCATATGGGTAGTGAAAAAGTCATGTGGATGCAATTCTATAATGTCTTGTACAGCAATACTGATGCCTCGCAAAGTACCATTATTAAGAAATGGTACTGCAGCTTCAGCAACTTGAGCAGCCGAACGCATCGCATCATCCTTGCTGAGAAGGGGAACAGCAGTAACAACTTCCAAGTGACCGATGTCTGTCGTTGGATCAATCTCAGACGCAAGTCTGCGCTCAACCCCAGGCAGCGGCAAAAATGATTTATTTGCCAAGCTGGTCGCCAGAGCATCAACTTCGGCTCCAGTTTTGCCAAGCACTGTCACTCCGTTGGCAATTCCTAAAGTTAAACTTCTGCCACCGACACCACTCGTAGCGATACCGCCGATGCCATCTTCGCCAGTTATGCGAAGTATGCTGCGGCGACCATCGTGGTGCATATCGTGCAATACGGCCACAGTCAGAGATTCATGGGGAGCTAATCGCAGAGCAACGTCACCGCCATTATTGACAAAAATTTTCGTTGCGCCCATTTCAGCTAAGCGCTCTACTAAATAATCGGACATCGCTCCTGCTACCGCCGCCATAGGCGTCAGCTCTGGATCATTACAATTCATAACAGCTGCGACCATTTTCCCAGGCACTGTATCCTTCGCTATAGCGTCATACTGGGATTGCTTCGACTTATCATAACAATCGGTATTGCGAAGTATGGGCAGGTAACGAGTCGTTTCCTCCAACTGTTGGTAGATCGTATCGTAGATAAAAAATTCTAAGTCTGGTACAGGCACATCGTCGCGCATGACTTTAACAACCATCGTGACGGGACCAAAATCGACTAAATACGACCTATCCGGAAGCAATGAAACGGCCTTCTTTGCCCGTTCTTTTTTTTCTTCGTTATTCACGCGTGTTAACCTTCAAACTCTTTTCTAACTTCTTCAACGGGACGAATCTCTGATATATGACCTTCGATGGCTTCGTAGTCTTCCCGAGTCATTGTATATTCAACCGGGCACACCGTTGCCGGTGTCGGAACCCAAGTAAAGGCCTTATTAACCACTTTTCCTGTGTCAACCATAAAGTTAATACCGCCACCTGGCATAACAAATGCAGGGGCACCGCCAATCGTCAGGACAGCCTTATTAGCATGGACGGCTTCTGTGATCCCCACTGGGCGCTTACATACGCCACCGCGGGCACTACCACCCGTGCCACCGACATACAAGACTGAGGTCGTAGACTGTTGACAGTTATTGGTAATGGTCTGAACAAGTTCCATGGCTTTGTCCGTCATTGGGATACTCTTGACATCGCCGTCCTCGAGCACTTCAAACATTTCGTAGATCTCGCCCGTTGTATTCGTGACGAGAATCGTCATACCAGGTTTGGCGAGGTTCATATCGATCGATTTGATTGCATCTCTAGGCGTGGCAATAGTCGTACCGCCAATTCCTTCACCGTGCTCACCAAAATAACGTCCTGCAGAAGAACGCGTTGCATTGGGCACAACTCCCGTCCAGGTTAGACCGACTTCCCGACCAGCCAAGTGCTCAGAGAGAAGTCCCACGACATGATGATCAATGACTATACATTCGTCCACAGCTTCTTTCATGCGATCTGCGAACAGACCAATGGTGGCACTGCCACAACCGATCCGCATGACACTTTCTTGGACACCATTAATAATGGGTGCATTGCCATGTTGGACGGTAACCGTAATTTTCTTATTTACTTTAAGAGTAACTTCTTCGCCGTTAGCTAATTCAACGATGGTTCTAGCGACGATAAAGCCGTCTTTGCCCGTCAATAAATTAGCTCCGCCAATGGCAATCATCTTGGAACCATATTGCTCTGTTTCAACCAGACCAACAATTTTGTTGTCGCGGTATACTGGATCGCCTTCTTCTCCAATATAAGTATTGGTATCAAGTTTTAAGGTTACTCCGCTGTAGCTCAAAGGCGCTTCGGTGACAACGGTGACGACTTCAACGCCATCCCGAATATCAGATACGATATGGGGTGCCGGTCTGATACAAGGATAATTCGATCCTGCACCCACACCGGTAATCAAAGGTTTTTGTAATATTGATGGGGGATAGGCTTTCTCGCACTTTTCGTTATTTAAAACTAATTTGCGATTGCGCACTAAAGTGCCGCCTTCATTTGTATAACGTTTGCAAGCACCTGTCCGTCCTTCGGGAATTCGGCATTGCACAGGACAAGATGTACACACCGTTGCTTCGGGACTTGGCTCTGCGGGTTTTTCGATGGCACTAAATGGACAGACACGGACGCAGATGCCACATTCAATACAGCGATCATCAACTTCCGCTTTGCGTTTTTTCTCACCGACTGACACTAATTTTAGTGCATTAACGGGACAATTTTTGACGCAAATGCCACAGCCAACACATTTATCAGTAATAATTACCATTTAATCCTCACTACCTCGCTATCTCACACTATGTCACGGATCGCTCTCTCTCGATCGTGAACAAATTTAATTATTAAGGATATGTGCCGATGTCCATTTTTTGGTGTTCGGCACATACTTTCAATCTCTAGCTCATATCAAACAACTTTAGCTTGGCGCTTTGCGGGAGGGGTATTTCTGCTCTTGGCAGCTTTTACAACACCATCGATCATGATAATACTGATACCTGGAAGATCACCACACTCAAAGGCTTCTTCTGCTGTATCTGCTATAGATCCCATCGGTGCATCTAGGAATACTAAATCAGCCTCTTTTCCTGGTGCAATACAACTGGTATTGAGCTCATAAACACGAGCTGTGTTGCCAGAACCCATACAGACAGCCTCTGCACCGGTGACACCACTCATACAAGCCGCATAAGCGATGTTTCGGAGAATGCCTAGAGCCATAATGCCTGATCCAGACGGTGAATCATTACCGAAAATAATGCGACCAAGCATACCTTTTTCTTTCGCGCGCTTGGTGACATAGTCAGCAACTTTGAAATTACCACATTGGACAATCTCGAGAGCGAATTCTGTATTGTCCATTATTTTGTCTACTTCTTCTAAGGAAATAGCAGTCGGACCACCGTTAATGTGGCTGACAACATCAGGCTCGGTCTCTATAACCATTTCAGCTGTTACAGTCGAGCTGCCCGGTATCGAAGTACCACCCGTATGCATCATAACTTTGAAACCATTTTTATGTGCCCATGCCACCATAGGTGCAGCTTCAGCTGGATCTTTGACGCTACCGAGACCTACTTCTCCTACGGTCCAGACGCCTTCCGCTGCCAGTTCTTCAAAGTCTTTCTCAACGAGCCCTTTTTCTAATATCAAACTGCCTGCATGAACTTTAACTCCGGATGGGGGTGCATTCTTGAATGATTTGTGGGCTAGGATTGCCAAAGCTTTAACCCCCGAAGGATCCTTAGGACGACCTGGATAGTGACATTCACCCGCACTAATCATAGTCGTCACGCCGCCATGCATGGCGCTGCCGATAAAGTCATGGGTTTTCTGACGGTGACCGTAGTCTCCTACCGTTACGTGGGCGTGGGAATCAATCAATCCTGGCATGACTGAAGCGCCTGCAGCATCAATAACTTGATCAGCTTCAATTCCTGCACAGATATCCTCGCCGCCAATTTTATCAATTTTACCGTCTTTAATAACGATGCAAGAACCTTCTAAAACTGGTTCTTCAATATTACCACTAAGAATTCTACCGATATTTTTTACTAAGGTTATACTCATAATTTGCTCCTTTCTGTGCCATTTTATGAACGTTTTCTTTAATGGCTCAATAGACGACAACGACGTCATCCGGCGGTGCAAAATCTGATTTTAATGCGCCGCAAATGGGACATACCCAATCATCTGGAAGGCGCTCAAAGGGGCGCCCCGGCTCAATGCCTGCCTTAGGGTCACCCTTTTGGGGGTCATATATATATCCACATAAAATACATACGTATTGTTGCATCGAATTTCTCCTTTCTGATCCATTATTGGATCACAACTATTATTTAAACTCGTGTCTCAAATTATTATTTGCGCTTATTTTAACGCTTGCGATTCATCTCTCGAGCGATATCAATATAAAGAATTGGCAGATTTCCAAAGTGGATGCCAACTGCATTTTCCACAGCGTCAGCACAAGCCGGAATGGTAGGAATGAGAGCCGGTTCGCCGACGCCCTTCGCACCAAATGGTCCTGCTTCTCCCTCACTCTCAACGATCAGCGGATAAATCTTTGGCGCATCCATCGCAGCCGGGATTATATAATCGGAGAAATTCAAGTTCTTAATTCGACCGCGAGTCAGTATGACATCTTCGAATAAGGCAAAGCCGATGCCCATGACGACACCGCCTTCGATCTGAGCTTCAACCATTTGTGGATTAACAGCTGTACCCACATCGTGCACCGAAATAACATTTTTCACTTCGGTCTCGTAGGTTTCAACATTAACTTCTAGGTCGACAATAGCCGTCGCATACGAATAGACCTCAAATGGAATACCAGACATATCCTTCGGACTCAAATAGGTAGTCTTGGGATTATAGCTGCCTACACCGAGAGCCAACTTACCGATTCGACGCATTTCCATCATCAACATTGGATATGTCATCTTGGTATCAGGATCTTCCCGATCCCAAATCTTTCTTTCTCTAAATATTAGACGTTCTGCAGGCACTTTGAGATAATCCGATGCCACTTCCATCAATGTTTGTTTTGCCATATAGGCTGCATTTTGTGTGGCTTTACCAGAGATAAATGTTTGTCGGCTGGCCGAGGTCGCACCACCTTCTGGGGTGACCATGGTATGAGCATATGTGACATTAATGTCCTCATAATTTAAACCTAATTCCTCAGCACAAATTTGTGCCATAACAGTGGTCGAGCCTTGACCGATATCTGCGCATCCCACCAACAGGTTAACGCTACAGTCGCCTAATACTTCGACGAAGGCTCCAGCCGGATTGGGCAGACCGGTATTGCCGATGCCATACCACATACAACCGATGCCTAAGCCTCTCTTCTTATTCGGCGCAGAAGGTTGATAAGTCTCATCGTTAAAGAGCTCATTCATCTTCTCTCTCGCCGCTTCCAAGGTCTCAACAAAACCCACACTTTCGGTGAGTTCCTGACCTGTCGGAAGAATGGTACCTACGCGATGGGCATTCTTGATCCGCAAATCGATAGGATCCATGCCGAGTTCACGAGCCAAAGCATTCATTTGTCCTTCGTGGGCAATAGAAATCTGCGGAACGCCAAAACCTCGGAACGCACCAGACATAGGATTATTTGTGTAATAAAATTCAGCTGTAATATCTACATTCGGCACATAATAAGGACCAGTGGCGTGAACAACCGCCCGGGTAATAACAGCGGGACCATAAGATGCATAGGCACCTGTGTCTCCCGTCATGTGGATCTTCATTGCCAAGATCGTTCCGTCTTTTTTAGCGCCTGTCTTATAATGCATGGTCATCGGATGTCGTTTGGAAGAAACCATGGTTGACTCTTCCCGCTTCCGCACCATCTTAATCGGACGGCCCGTGTGATAACAAAGCAATCCTAAGTGGCACTGGACACCGATATCTAATTTACCGCCAAAGCCGCCGCCAGTAGCCGCCTGAATAACATTGACCTTGTTGTGAGAAATAGCCAACATATTGGCAACTTCACCGCGGTCAAAGTGGGGGTTCTGGGTCGACACATAAATTGTCAAAATACCATTGACATATTCTGCGAGACCGGCATCAGGTTCGATAAACATATGGGATTTCATGCCCGAACTGTAGGTTTTCTCAACAATGACGTCACATTGTTCAAACGCCGCATCCACATCACCACAGAAGAGGTGTTTAGATTGATGCAGATTGGTTTCGCCGTGAATCTTCGGCGAATCGGCCTCAGCGGCGCGATCAATTGTTAAAACAGCTTCGATTTCGTCATATTCGATTTCAATCGCATTCAGAGCCTCTTCTACAAGTTCTTCCGTTTCGGCTGCTACTAAACAAATGGCATCACCGATACGACGGATCTTATTTTCGACAAGAATGGGCTCATCTTTAATGATAATACCTGTTTGGTTTAACCCTGGAATATCCTTATAGGTCAACACACAGGCTACACCTGGTATAGCTGCTGCTTTACTAATATCTAAGTGATCAATAAAACCAGCTGGAATTTTACTGCGGAAAACGCCACCATACAACATATTGGGACGCTTCATATCTCCCGCAAACTGGGTCTTGCCTATGACTTTCTCATAGGCGTCTTTTTTATTAACATTCTTTCCTAGAACCGAAAAATCACGGTCTAGGGTTTCTGATTTTTGTGGTTGAGCCGGCACTTCTTGTGGCTCTACCGTCTTTCTCTGTGGCGGTTGTGTCACGACTTTGCTGTCGCGAACCGAAGTATCAATGGTTGCGGTTGTCTGCTCTGGATTGCGAACATTCTTTTTCATTTGTTCAACCTCCGATCCCGAGCCAATTCAATCGCTTCTATGATTTTTTCATAACCGGTACAGCGGCACAAATTGCCCGAAATGGACCGTTTAATCTGTTCGCGATCCGGCTCTTCATTCTCATCCAACAATGCTTTCGCCGCCAGTATCATGCCTGGCGTGCAAAAACCACACTGCACGGCACCTGCGTCGATAAAAGCTTGTTGCAGAGGATCTAATTCATCTTCTCCGTGAAGACCTTCTAACGTCACGACCTCTGTCCCTATGGCCTGACCGACCAAAATTAGACAGGATGTGACAGCTTTTCCGTTAAGAATCACCGTACAAGCACCGCACTCACCAACTGAACAGCCTTCTTTAACACTTGTTAGACCTAGATCTTCACGCAAAAAATCTAGCAAGCGACGATTAGGGGCTGTTTCCCGTGAAATCGGTTCACCATTGACGGTCATATTGACTAAAATATTTTGCATTTTCACCCTCACTCACTTAAACCAAACCGTATTGCTCTAAAACATCCATCATGCAGCCCTTGGCCAAACCGCGAATACCTTCGCGTTTATAAACTACAGATGGTCTGCTGGCAATTGCGGCGTCGATTTCTTCGGTATAAAGCTGCAACACTGGCTCGAGCTCTTCCATATCAAGCTTTTTGCCAATGAGCGCTTTTTCAATTTTAGGTGACCGCATAGGATGTAAAGAAACTGCCCCCAATGTGACACGGGCGTCTTTAATCCTGTTGTCGCGATCTCGTTCGATTCGCATAGCCGTTGCCAGAACAACAATTGCCAATGATTTACGTTTTCCGAATTTGCGATACGCTGTCGCAAAATTTGAATTTGCCTGAGGGATTTTGACTTCTATCAATAATTCGTCGTCTTCAATTTGACAACGGAATTTGCCGCGGTTGACGTTAAATTCTTCGATTGACATTTCTCTCGTTCCACGTTTACTTTGCAAAACGACAGTTGCATCATACGCTAGAAAAACAGTCGGACTATCTCCGGCTACTGATGCAGAAACAACATTGCCACCGACTGTTCCCAGTTCTCTAATTTGCGGAGAACCCATATAATCTGCCATTTTAGCAATAGCAGGATAGTATTCGCTGATCAATTCATTTTTCTCTAGTGTCGCAAAGGTGGTATTAGCCCCAATGTGCAACATACCATCAGATTCACTAATATAGTCAAGTTCTTTAAGTTGCGAAATGTCAAGGACATAATCTGGTTTTTTTCCACCTTCATTTAAGTCGATGATCAGATCAGTCCCACCCGCGATTACGGCAATAGAATCTTGGTGTTGGCTCAATAAATCCAACGCCTCCTCCACTGTCTCAGGCGAAAAAAAGTTAAATGCACGCACTGATTTGCCTCCTAAATATAAGTTGAAACCGGTCTTTCGTTGCGAATCCTGTCTGATAAATACTAGTTTGCAGTGATTCGATTAAAATTTACATCATCTCCTTACTTAATAATCTTACTCGAACGTACTTTTGTTTGTCGACAAAATGACCTATATAAACCAATTTATCGGACCGAAAACTATAAAACATAAACATTTGTTATTCAATTACAACACGATCTATTAGTGATATTGTGCAGGAAATCATGGAAATTTAATAAAATATGAGACAAAGATTAATGCTCAAAAAATGACTTTTAAAATTATAAAACTACACCATTGCAACGAGTATCAGCATAAAATTGTCTCAATTTGTTTAAATTTTAGATTTTGTCCACCATTTCTAACGTAATCATCTAATATTTAAGTGTTGCAGCGTTCTTACCCCAAACTGCTCATTTATGCTGCGCCTACAAATAATAAAGTTTATATCTTAATGTACAATTATATTACTATATTACCATTTAAATTTCACATAAAGTAGAGTATTAATAAATAATTACCTGCATTATATAACAAAATTAAAAATACCCCAGCTTTCTGTTATCAAAAATTGCGACAACTTAAAACTGGAGTATTATTATTTGTTTTATTAATTTTAATTAAAAATATTATTATTTTCTTTAGAAAAATTCTATCAGCAGGTTTTATTTTTTCTCATTTCGAGGAAAGAGAATCAACACACACCTTGAGCTAACATGGCGTCTTTGATTTTAATAAATCCTGCAATATTTGAACCTAAAACTAAATTCTCTGGTGCGCCGTAACGTTCGGCTGTCTCAATAACATTGCGGAAAATATTTTGCATAATACCTTGCAATCTTTGGTCAACTTCTTCAAAACTCCACGGCATGCGGATTGAATTTTGACTCATTTCCATTGCAGAAGTAGCAACTCCGCCAGCATTTGAGGCTTTACCAACAGAGAAAAACACGCCATTGGCCAAAAAGAATTCGGTAGCGTCCAAAGTCGTTGGCATATTAGAGCCCTCGACAACGATGCGACAACCATTTTCAACCAAAGTCTTGGCATCTTCAATATCAAGTTCATTTTGGGTTGCACACGGAATAGCCAAATCACAGACTTCGCCCCAAGGTCTCTTACCTTCATGGTAAACAGCCCCTGCAACTTGGTCAGCATATTCACTGATCCGTCCACGTTTGACTAACTTGATATCCTTCATCACATCCAGATCAATGCCGCTTTCATCATAAATATAACCGTTGGAATCAGACATAGTGATGACCTTTGCACCGAGTTGGGTTGCTTTTTCAGCAGCAAATATAGCCACATTGCCGGAACCAGAGATGGCAACTTTTTTGTTGTCCATCGTGTCACCCTTATGTCTTAACATTTCTTGAGCATAGTAGCAGACGCCGTAGCCCGTAGCTTCAGTACGTGCAAGAGAGCCACCAAACGATAGACCTTTACCGGTTAGCGTACCATCATAGTAACCTGTGAGCCGCTTATACTGACCAAACATATAGCCAATTTCACGACCGCCAACGCCGATGTCGCCAGCCGGACCATCGGTAAACTGACCGATGTGACGATACAATTCAGTCATAAAACTCTGACAGAATACCATAATTTCATTTTCACTTTTTCCCTTAGGATCAAAGTCGGCACCGCCTTTGCCACCACCAATCGGCAAACCGGTCAATGAATTTTTGAAACATTGCTCAAAGGCAAGAAATTTCATGATAGACAAATTGACACTGGGATGGAATCTTAAACCACCTTTATAAATACCTATTGATGAATTATGTTGCACGCGATAACCCCGGTTAACTCTTACATTTCCTTGATCATCAACCCAGGGAACACGAAAAAGAATGACCCGCTCTGGTTCAACAAAGCGTTCCATCAATCCTGTTTTGGCGAGTTCCGGTTCCTGATCAAAAACCGGTTGTAATGATTCAAAAACTTCTTTTACGGTCTGTAAAAACTCGAACTGGTATGGATCTTTAGCTTCTAAATCTGCATATAGTCCTTTTAAATAAGCATTCGTCAGCATAGGTCTGCTCCTTTCAAATTAACAACTCTGCTTATTCTACCAAAAAACGCAACACTTGCAATATTTTTTTCAAATTACACAGTAAAAAAGCTTAAAAGTTCCATTTTTTTAAAAATGTATGCAAGTTTCATTTTTTGAACTTTCATTGTCGCGGTTATTTATATCATTTGACTTTAATCCCGCTTCGGTGTGATTTCAATCCAGTAACCATCGGGATCAACTATAAAATATAATCCCATTTTTGTATTTTCAAAAATGATGCAATCCATTGCTTTATGGTGGCTATAAGCCGCCTCGTAATCATCGACACCGAAACAAATGTGCCACTCATTCTCACCCAGATCATAAGCTCGATCGGCGTGATCCCGCAACCAGGTTAATTCTACTTCGTAGGCACCATCTGGATCCGTCAAATAGACCAATTTAAAGCTACCATCGTCGGCAGTTTTTTCCCGACTGACTGTTAGATTTAAAGCTTTCTGATAAAATTCAATAGAAGCTTCTAAGTTTCTTACATTAATGTTAGTGTGACGAAATTTAAAAATCATAACTTTTCCTTTCTGATCTCTTTTTTCTTCATTTTTGGTTTGCATTGTCAATTGCAAAATTTAATCAATCGTCAGCCACTCCCCTGGTTTTGTCATGGAAACAACCGCTTTAGGAATATGGCGCGGTTTGCGTGTCAACTCTCGGGAAGGCATCCTAGTCACAACATTTTCTGTTTTGAGAATTTCCAAACAATCTGTACTTTGGTAACACGGCACACCGTAGCGCTCAGCAAGGTAGCAAGGTAATTGATCGCCGCCATTTAGATGCATGGGTATCATGAATTCTGTCTTTAAATAGCGACAAAACATATCTGCCCCACCATAAGCTCGATTTTGAAGACGTTCGTCTACCGGTACCATCGCTACTTTGATTTGATCAATTTGGCGCTCTGTCAAATTAGAAGCCATTGTTTTCAAACGAACGCGGTAAAATCGCTCCATCCACTCTGCTTCTCCGTCCTGCCAATCCCAGTTATTAAGATCTCCAGCATGGTAAATTACACCCTCAGTTGTAGATAGAAGGTACGCCACACCGGCATCATTTGAAGCATAGACAAGTAATTCCTTTAGACCGGGTAATTCAAGGTCCGATTCACCGATGATCATACCTTCTTCTATGACAATCAAGCGAGATTTTTTTATTTTTTCATGCAAATGGAAATGGATAACTGTTTCCCTATCTACGACATAAGTCACCGCATCTCCATACTTCTCTGAATAGTGAATGATTTTGGAACTATAGTGGTCACCGTGTTCATGACTGACGAAAAATACAATGGATCGATCTTGAATGGAAATTTGGGATAATACAGTTGCTGGATCGCTGTAACAATCAAATATCAATATAGTATCCTTTAATTCCAGTACAAAGCCACTATGAAATAAATAGGTTAACTTCATCGTATACTCTTTTCTTTAAGATATGATCATTAGTATAAAAAGAGTTCCTACACTATATTGTGACAGGAACTCTTTTGTATACAGATTATAACATGATTTTATTACTTAGATTAATTCTAGATTAACCTTTGCTGGCGATAATCTCTTCGACTGTCTTTGCCACATTCTCAGCTGTTAGTCCATATACTTCTTGCAGGTAATCCTGGGGACCAACTTGACCAAATTCGTCGTTAACACCGACTTTCTTGAGAGGTACGGGACACTCTTCAAGCAGAACTGCAGAAACAGCGTCACCTAGACCGCCAACGATGTTATGATTTTCCGCTGTAACGATAGCACCGGTCTCTTCCGCACATTTTTTTACGAGTTCAGCGTCAACAGGCTTAACTGTAAACATATCAACGACGCGCACGTCAAGACCCTTCTCTGCCAGCATATCAGCAGCCTTCATGGATTCACCGACCATGATACCGCAAGCGATAATTGTGGCATCTTTGCCATCACGGATTATATTGCCTTTGCCGATTTCAAACTCGGAAGAAGGATCATAGATCTGATAGTTATTTTTCCGAGTGCTGCGGATATATGTCAAACCTTCGCGATCTTTAGATTGTTTCAGCACAGCAGCCAATTCAACTCCGTCAGCCACGTCAATTACTGTAGCGTGAGGGATCGCTCGCATCAACGCCATATCTTCGAACGGCATATGAGTACCGCCATTAAATGCAGCGGTGACACCTGCGTCCGAACCGTAGATACGGACATTATTCTTGGCATAAGCAATGGACAGGAAAACTTGGTCAAAGCAGCGTCTGGAAGCAAAAGGACCGAATGTATGAGCAAACGGTTTCTTACCCATAGCGGATAGACCAGCAGCGACACCCATCATATTTGCTTCGGAAATACCACAGTTGATAGCGCGAGTGGGATTTTCTTTCCAAAATTTATAGGTACCTGAAGAATTCATTAAGTCTGCGTCGAGATAGACAACATCCTTGTCTTCAGCTGCCAATTCAGCCAAGGTATTACCAAAAACGTCCTTGTGTGCCTTGGCCTCAATTTCACCGTTGTATATTACTTTAAACATTAGCTAGCTCCTTTTCGATACCTGCCATGACCTCTTCAAGTTCGGCAAGGCCTTTATTCGTAAAGTCATCATCAATCCTGACGTGATGGTTCAACATCATATCCTCGAGATCTTTGACGCCTTTGCCCTTGACTGTTTTGAGAACGATACAAGACGGTTTGTCTGTAACCTTTAAGGCGGCTTCGATGGCATCTACGATAGCCTCTATATCATGACCGTCTATAGTCGTTGCATCCCAACCGAAGGACTCAAACTTAGCCGCAATATTTCCCACATCCATGACATCTTTGGTGTAACCATCCAACTGTTTACCGTTGTCATCGACGAAAGCAACCAGATTGCCGAGTTTGTGTTGATGGGCAAACATAGCGCCTTCCCATACCTGACCTTCATTACACTCACCGTCACCGATAAACAGATAAGTTTTACTGTCTTTGTTGTCAAGTTTCTGTGCCAGCGCCATACCCAAAGCGGTCGAAACACCCTGTCCTAGAGATCCTGTCGTCATATCTACACCAGGTGTCAAGTTGCGATCACAGTGGCTGGGCAGCTTAGTACCAGGCTGGTTCAAGGTTTCGAGCATTTCCATGGGGAAATAGCCTTTTAGCGCCAACGTTGAGTAGACAGCAGGGCCGGCATGTCCTTTTGAACAGACCATGACATCGCGGTCTGCCCACTTGGGGTCGTCCGGTCTAATATTCATGACCTTACCATATAATACGGCCAAAGCATCTGCTATAGAAAGTGCACCACCAAGATGACCGAAGCCTCTAATACCAACTTGTTTAACTGTTTCAATACGTATTTGAGTAGCAAATTTTTGCAGCTCAAGTAATTCTTTTCGATCCATTAATTCTGTTCCTCCTTAGAACAAGCCTTTATCATAGCTTTGATGAGCGGCAAGGTGTTTCCGGTCATAAATTGAACCATAGCACCACCTGCCGTACAAACATAACTAATATTATCAAGGTCGATATATTTTGCCGCCGACGAGACTGTATCTCCGCCACCGATGACAGAAAAACCATCAGAATCAGCGATGGCCTGCCAACACGCACGAGTGCCATTCTCAAACAGTGTCTCTTCATAGACACCAGCAGGACCATTGGCAAACAACGTTTTTGCACCTAAGATAATCTCGCGATAATCCTTTTGCGTTTGTTCGCCTATATCTAGGAAACTCGCATCGTCCTTAGGAAGCTCTGATACTGGAATCTCATAACGTACACCATCTACTGCATAGGCCAGATCCCGCGGCATCTCAATGCGATCGCCATACTCTTCAAGATAGCGCTTCGCATCATCGACAAACACTAGGAATTGTTTACTATTCAGCCAATCCTCATACTGTTTGCCAACTTTAACACCAGAAGCCAACAGAAAGATCGCTCCGGTAACACCGGTTGTTAAGATGCGATCGGCTGTTCCCTTGGCTAGTACCTGTTCCATCATACCGAAGGCATCAGAAATCTTAGCACCACCCAAGACAAAAACAGACGGATGAGCTGGATTCTCTTGTACCTGACTCAACGTCTTATATTCAGTAAAGAGTAGATCCCCAGCTGCTGTCGGCAACACTTCTTGGAAAGCAACCATAGACGGTGCAGCTCGGTGAGCCGCTGAAAATGCATCGTTTACATAGCAGTCGACGATCGGCGCTAATTTGCGCACCAGCCAACATTGAGTCATTTCTTCGGGAGTCAGACTCACAACTTTTTCAAAGTGCGAAATTTCTTCCGTCAAATAGCGCAAGTTACCTAAGATGATTGCCTCACCGGGTGCCAATCTCTTAACCGCTTCGATGGCCGCTGGACCACAGACGTCATCGATATAATCGATGCGTATGTTCATCAGGCGACTTAAAATCTCAGCGTGTTCTGCCATTGAGATTAGATTCTGATAATCTAGTGTGTCTCCTTGATGAGCGATTATAGCTACTTTAGCACCACTATCGAGAAGATATTCAATAGTTGGAATACTCTTCTGCAGCCGGTTCTCATTGACGATCGCATGGGTCTTGGGATCGATCGGTGAATTTATATCTAAACGCAATAAGACGGTTTTATCTTTGTAGTCCACGTCTCGCATGGATTTAATATTTATTTTTTCCATGATCCTAATCCCAAATATTTATTGGTCTCTGCTACACCTTCTTCACGTGTTTTCTGCATGCCACAAGCCGCGCGAATGGCGTCAACAGATTCTGGAATCGTAATGGATTCTTGAGGAATATGGATACCAAACATGATATCATCGCCGGTCTCGACAATGGAGTTTTCCCAGATAGCGATTTCATACAAGTCGCCACGGGGATGACCGAGATCACGACCATATTTGAATAACGATGCGTTACCTAAGAAGCCATCTTCAAGGCGAACGATACGAATGCGGTCATGCTCTTTGAAGGCCTCAAGAGCCATTTCTTTGGTAATCTTTTGCTTGCCGTGAGCAATTACAGTAATAAAGTGACCGTGGGTAACAGGTGTATGAACGAGAATACCGGTTGCGTCTACATGAGGCATAATGGTCATGAGGTCGACAGCTTGATGACTCGGCGCCTGTTCAACCTGCAGTGCGTTGGTCAAACCACGATGATAGTCACCAGGGTCAGCCACACGGCGCACGATGGTGATTGCGATGCGTTCAACACCATATTTGCGATCCAAGCAGTCAACTGCACGGATTAAACCGGTTGTATTGCAAGATGTCAGTTTAAGGTAGTCTTTATCGACACCCTTTTCGAAGTTAGCATATCCATGGAAAAATACATCAGCAACATCATTTTTCTCGCCACCTTGGAAGACAGCTTTGACACCTAGACGCTCATAAATTTCTTTATTCTTAGCGCCGATACCGCCCGGAGATGAATCTAACATGATGTCAACTTTATTGCAGAGATCCTCAAATGTTCCTGCTGTGGGGATATCCAATGCATCAAATTTCTCTTTATCAGCACCTGCTACAAGGTACAAATCGTAGGGCATGCCCTTTTCTTTCAATGCACGAATGGCTAATGTCGGAGCCAAGTCAGCCACACCAACTAACTCCATGTCTTCTTGCCTTGCAACGCCATCTGCTAGACGCTGTCCAATTGTACCGTAACCGGCA
This sequence comes from Clostridiaceae bacterium, assembly GCA_012520525.1. Classification (GTDB taxonomy): domain Bacteria; phylum Bacillota; class Clostridia; order Saccharofermentanales; family Fastidiosipilaceae; genus JAAYOA01. Next base: position 33,323 of record JAAYOA010000043.1, read on the forward strand.
ACACCAACTTTAATCATAATTTACCTCCTAATTAAAAATTGTTTGCGGTATGCCACACTCTTTTGCGAATTTATGTATATTATACACAACTGCAACTTCTTTTTCTGTAACAAAATTGAATTTACATCCTATAACAATGCTATTGTATCCTTAAATTATTATAATTACATAATTATAGTGATTAATTTTATTTAAACCAATGTAGAAAGGGGTTTATATCTCCATGACTGATGAAAAAATCCTCTCCCATATCGATCACACGGCCCTAGCTCCGACAACAACGGCAGTGGAAATTGCCACTCTCTGCCGGGAAGCCACCGAGAATGGTTGTGCCGCGGTGTGCCTGCCACCGGCTTATGTCTTTGAAGCTAGAGAAATTCTAACTAAACTTCAATCAAAAGTTGCCCTATGTACTGTGATCGGTTTTCCCCTTGGCTACCAAACATCTACCGTGAAAATGATTGAATTGACTCAAGCAATTGGCGATGGAGCCGATGAGTTAGACGTGGTCATAAATCTTGGCATGGTAAAAAATAGACGCTGGGAAGATTTGGAGAATGAATTAACCGCTTTGCGCACAGCCTGCGCTGGAAAAATATTAAAAGTTATTATTGAAACATGTTATTTGACAGAACAAGAAAAAATCAAACTCTGCCAAATTGTCACAAATGTCAAAGCAGATTACATCAAAACATCCACAGGCTTCGGCGACGCCGGTGCCAACCTGGAAGATATAGCACTTTTTCGCAATCACCTAGGAAGCAACATTAAGATCAAAGCGGCTGGCGGCATCCGTACCCGTTCAGATATGATCTCTTTTATAGAAGCTGGTTGCGACCGCATAGGATCGAGCAAAGGGGTTCAGCTATTAACTACTAATAATAAAGATAATGCATAAAGTTCATTTTATATACTGAAACGAACAGCGCAATTAACTTCACACTCCATTATTTTATATGGTTGTTAAACACTAAAAAGAGCCATCGAGATTATATTCAAGCTTGATAAATATAATTATGTAAGGAGACAACTGTGATTCATTTTGGTACAGCCGGCCTGCGTGGACAAATGATTCCCGGATCAGACGGCATAAATAATGACACCATTGTTTGGGCTACCTTCGGCATAGCAACTTGGCTTAACCAGACTTACACTCAATCGTCAGATCATAAAACACCTACAGGCGTAGTCATAGCACATGATACCCGACATAATTCATCCTCTTTTGCGGAGATTGCCGCCAATGTTTTGGTCTCCCAAGGCATTCCTGTCTATTACTTCGATAAATATCAACCCACACCCGTACTGGTATACACTATTCGCCGACTCAACTGTGCAGCCGGAATTGTCATAACCGCGTCCCACAATCCAAAAGAATATAATGGATATAAAGTATATAATGCCGACGGCATTCAAATAGGAGACGCCGAAGCAGCAATGATCCGAAGCGGAATGGCAGAGGCTGCAGATCAAGTCAGTGCGACAGATCTTGTTTTCAAATCTTGGAACGAGTTGCCGGACGCTCAACCTGTCGCCTCCCGTCAACTTGATTCTTACCATGAATATATAAATAATCTATGGCAGTTGCCCGGGAAGACTACAGATGTCAATATTGTTTATACACCGATGCAGGGTACAGGTGGTAGACATATGATAGAGATTCTAGCCAAAAGTGGTTTTTCAAATCTGCATCCTGTTTCATCCCAATTCGAACCTGATCCCGACTTTAGTCAAGTTACCTCTCCCAATCCGGAACAACCAGGTGCTTTGGACGAAGCTTGTCGTTTAGCCTCCTCTCAAAAAACTGACCTTATATTGGCAACAGATCCTGACGCTGACCGAGCTGCCGCAGTCATAATGGATCAAAACAGAAAACCGGTAATTCTAACTGGAAATGAGCTCGGAGCCATGCTCCTTTACGGACTTTTATATCAATTTACCGAACTAAACACTCAACCCGCCCACCCCGTACTTGTAAAAACTGTTGTAACCGATGACTTTGCTGCCACAATCGCTAGAGCAGCTGGATTTGAAGTCGTCAACACACTGACAGGATTTAAAAATATTTGTGGTACAATTCCTGATTTACAAGCTGCTGGAAAAGATTTTGTCATGGGATTTGAAGAAAGCATCGGCTACGCATTTTTTGATGACGTACGGGACAAAGACGGTCTTGCAGCTTGCCGAATTTTAGCGGGGATGGCAGCGACTTTCATGGAGAAAAATATGACATTATTTGATGTCTATAAAAAACTTCGTGATACCTATGGGTTCTATATTTCTCGCCCTTTCAGTCATTATTGTCCAGGATCCGACGGTCCCCAACTAGCTCAACGAATTGTTGACGCTTTTCGCCAGAATCCACCTTTAATTATAGGTGACGGCAACCTACAGCGGCTGGAAGATTTCAAAACTCAAAAGATTTATTATTTTGATCAAAAAATCGGAGAAACGAGCCGCATTTCCCACCCCCAACAGAACCTTCTGAGATTCTTTTATGACAACGGAAATTGGTTCGCCTTGCGCCCTTCGGGTACCGAACCTAAACTTAAATTTTATCTTTACACCGTGGATCATGATTTAACTCGAGCCACAGAAAAAGCAAATCAACAAGAAGATTTCGTAAAGGAATTTTTAGAAAAAATTGTCTAAAAACTTGATATCAAGTTTTAAACTACTACGGCCGACTCTCCTGATTGGTATAAAAACTCAATGCTAGAGGGGTCGGCCATTTATTTTAAGTGATTAGAAAGGTTAAGCATTAAATTAGGTGACTTGATACGTCCAGCCTAACTCATCCTCGGACTTACCAAATTGAAGTCCAGTCAATTTATCATAGAGACGCTGAGCCAGCGGACCCGTTTCACCATTATTAAAGACCAACGACTGGTCTTCGTATAAGATTTCCCCGATCGGCGAAATGACGGCCGCCGTACCAGACCCAAATGCCTCGCTGATCCGACCAGCTTTACCTGCTTCGATCAATTCGGCAACAGCAATGCGGCGCTCGCTAACTTTAATTCCCCAGTGCTGAGCCATCTCGATAACAGAGCGTCTGGTAATGCCATGCAGAACACTGCCGTTCAGAGCAGGCGTAACGAGTTCGTCGTCAATAACAAAGAATACATTCATTGAACCCACTTCTTCTATGTATTTTTTTTCGATACCGTCTAACCAGAGGACTTGAACATAGCCTTTGCCTTCAGCTTCTAATTGCGCAAGCAAACTCGCCGCATAGTTGCCGGGGCACTTTGCTTCACCTGTGCCACCACGTACTGCCCTTATATATTCATCTTCGATGTAAATATTAACAGGCGCCATGCCTTGGGAATAATAAGCGCCAGAAGGAGACAGAATAACCATATATTTATATGTTTTCGAAACATGGACGCCAAGGTGAACATCTGTGGCAATAATAAAAGGACGGATATAAAGCGACGCACCTTCAGTGTGAGGGACCCAATCCTGCTCAACCTTGAGTAATTCTACCAAAGCATGCAGCATAAATGTCTCATCAATTTGCGGAATGCCCAATCTGTGATTAGATAAATTGAGCCGTTCAAAATTTAGCTGTGGTCTGAATAAGCTAATACCACCATCTGGACGACGATATGCTTTCATACCTTCAAATACACCTTGACCGTAATGGAGAATCATACAGGAAGGATCCATGAGCAGCGGACCATATGGTTTTATAGTCGGATTAATCCAGCCCTTGCCAGACACATAATCCATTTCAAACATGTGATCAGTAAAAACCTGGCCAAAACCTAACTTGCCCTCATCTTGTGGCTTTTCTTTTGGCTCTAATGCATATATTCTATTAATTTCTGGAAACATCTAATCCCCTCCTAATTCATCTCCAAAACAAATCGCCAATTCCATCAAGGCAATTTTAAAATTTTAATGTATCTATTATAGTACAAAAATAAATTTACGCAGCAGGGAATATGCAAATTATTGCATAGTTATCAGCCCAATTACTGTTGTTCTCTAATCTAAAATCTCATTGTACAATGTATAGCTCAAAGCCAGGAGAAAAGGTGACTTGATCCCCCTTTACCCACACTGCTTCGGTGTCCGGGTACATATTTAATAATTCCATCCCCTCTGCTATCGACATATTAAACAACGCCGTAGTCAAACTGTCAGCCAAACCTGAATCGGGGGAAATAACTGTAATAGCATCATAATAAGTTGAGGGCGCTAGAGTTGCCGGATCGATAATATGGTGATAACGTTCCCCATCAACGATAAAAAAACGTTGATAAACTCCACTCGTAACGACAGCTCGATCCGTTACTCCCACTGTAAACAATAGAGGATCTACTTCATCTCCTGCTAATTCGGTCTCTCCATCACCTTCTAATGATGCCGTTGTTTCCGATGTAGTTAGTGTAGCAACAGGATTTTGAATACCTATTCGCCATAGTTCACCACCGTCTTTGAAGCCCAAGGTACGTACATTTCCGCCTAAGCTTAACATGCAAGACTGCAGACCTGAAGCCGCCAATTGTTGAATAATTAGTTCGGCCGCCAAACCCTTGGCACCGGATCCTACATCCAAGGATCCCTGGGAATCCTTCAATTGTACAGTTTGGTTTTCTGAATCGACAATCACATTTTTAATATCACAGTGGACCGCAGCAGCTTGCAGCGCTTGCAGAGAAGGAGGTTGACGGGAGGCTGCAGGTTGAATAGAAGCTTGCTGCCATAATTTTATAACTGGTCCAAGAGCCATGTTGTCAGCTCCCTGACTTATTTCATTTATAGACAATGACTGTTCCATAAGAGTGATTATAGCTTCGGGTACCTCTATAGGTTCACCGCCGGCCGAATCATTAATTGTCTTTAAATTAACAACATCGGGATAATTATTATAAATATCATATAACTGATGATAGTAAATGAGACGGTCTTCTGCTAAGGAAAAATACTGTTCCGCCTCATTTGAGTCTGATGCATAAATAATCATCGTGCTAACTGTATCAAAAAAATCGATCCAGGTTCGTTCAAAGCGTTGTAAACTACTATTTTCTGACTCTTCCCTGCTGGCACAACCTCCTAAAGGGAATAGTACTCCATAACTAACAACTAAAATTAAAAAAAGAACGATCACACGACGACATATTGACAACCTAGACCATCTTATAATCTTTTTCCTCATATTTCACCTGAACCTATTTTCAAGTTTTCACTTATTTTCGAAAATACACGAACTTGAGTTAAACAAATATATTAAACTGATGTACGCCTGATTTTTGCCAGTACAGGAATCGTCGCATTTAACAAAACGGCGGATAGCGCCCCTGTTAATGTGCCAAAAATCAACAATACCGGCAACATTGTCATAATCGTTCCAACCGGCAAAAATATAAGCAACACGACCAATTGTCCAATGTTGTGAAAATTAGCTCCGGTAACACTCAAAACTAACCACGATACCTTGTTTTTAAAAATTCGGTCCAACAGCATCATGACAGCTACCGATAGAAGCCCTCCAAAAAGACTCAATCCTCCAGCCAGAAGACCTCTCATAATAAGGGCAAAAAACCCTTTTAAAATGACCAAAATAAACGTCTCCCGCCGAGATAAAAATGCTACGCAGTACATGACCACAATATTAGAGAGCCCCAATTTAATTGGAGCTGGCACTGGCAAGGGTGGCAACATATATTCGACCACTTGCAAAACCAAGGCAATGGCAAACAACATACCAGTGTAAGCAACCCGACTGGCTATTGAGTGTCTTGGGTTTCTGTTGTTGTTTATTTGTATATCTCTTTTGGAATTGGCTTCCATAAAGTCATGTCTCCGTCTTTGTTAAATCTTAATTTAATTAAATTATTGAATAATATCCGCCTCGTTGGTCTTGGGATGAGAGTCGGTCTCAAAATCTCTAATAATGCGCACAACAAAACCGTTAGGCAGACAAGCTGCATAGTCACCGCTACGGGCCAAATGACCCATATGAACACAAACTTGATCAGGACAGTTCGAAGCGACAAATGCAATCTGATGATTAGGAAATATCTCAAAAACCACATCGGGGTTCTGGGGATAACTAAATGTCCTCGGCGTTGCTTTAGTCAAATCAATTTCGTCAATAATCACATTTTCATAATAAATAATAGCTTTAAGGTGATCCGTAGGACGACTCAATGACACATAAAACAATAAACCTATTATTAATAATAAAGCAAGGATAAAAAAGATATCTTTTTTATACATCAAAGGTCTCTTTATATGTTCCCGTCGGTCTAAGTCAGGTTTCTTCCGACAGTTTGAATCTTCACTTAAGATCGTACGTTTTGACAAATCGGTCTTCACTTTCTACTTAAACTTTAACTGCTAAATCATTAGTTTAAATTTATACAACAGTTGCGATTTTAACAAATCCTTTAAAATATTATTATCCTGCGAATTTGTAGACTGTGTCAAAGGAATTGTCGCTGTTGTAATAATTTGATATAATACCTTCACTAGTGAAGATGTCATCTCTTATCTGAGGTCGAGCATGGGCCTCGTGCGATGTGGCACGTGAACCCTGTCAGGTCCGGAAGGAAGCAGCAGTAAGCG
>JAAYOA010000044.1 GCA_012520525.1 Clostridiaceae bacterium
ACCCTCGCTAGGTATGAATAGATTGCTGATGCAGGGGTTTTTCTTGGCACCCCATGTGGTGGCCGAGGCACTCAAAGGAATGGCGTTTGCAGCGGAACTGTTAGCTGCCCATGGGGTTATCACATCTCCGGCAGCTGATACGCGGCGCAGCGATATCGTGCAAACGTTAAAGTTTCCTACGGCGGAGGCTATGATTAAATTTTGTCAAAATGTACAGAGAGCAGCCCCTGTAGACTCGTTTGTGACACCTATTCCAGCTCCTATGCCGGGCTATGAGAGCGATGTTATAATGGCTGCCGGCGCATTTATACAAGGTGGTTCGTTGGAGCTTAGTGCCGACGGTCCGATTCGTCCCCCATATATGGCATTCATGCAAGGAGGAATTGTATACGAACAGGTTAAATTAGCTGTTCTGATGGCTGTTCAAGATATGGCAGCGACCGAAGATATCAGCGAGCCTACGATGAAAGGACTCTGATCTCTACATGGAGGATTTCAAAGATAAAGACAAACAACAGCAGCGTCCCTCGTATCGCGTCTCCTCCCAGCGGGAGATGCAGCGCAATTTGCGCGATATGGCAAGACGCCGCGAGCGTTCTCGCACAATTACCATGGCGATTATCGCTGCCCTGGCTTTAATTGTCATGATCATACTGATTGTTGTTGTCATGGGACGCTCTAAAGAAACGCCCCGTCTCGAATTTATAAATATGGGTGAGACAGCCAAGCGCGTGCGCGTGGAAGGCATCGTAGTGAGAGACGAAGTTTTAGTTCCTGCCGATGCCAATGGTGTCGTTGAACCAACGGTTCAAGAAGGTTATCGCGTAGATCGTTCGGGTACAATCTTGAGGATTGTCGATCACGATACTTCGGAAATCAAAGCAGAGATAAGCGAATTAGACAAAGACATCTATGAGCGTCGCCAGGATTTGATTCGTCAGGGTAAAGGGGCAGAGGCCGACCGGATCTATGAACAGACGGCGGACGAATTGGAGCCGATGGTGCGCTGGTTGCGCCGCGATGGTGTAGATAATCATCTTCGAGATATGCCGGCACTGCGCTCTCAAACACTGATTTTGTTGTCCAATCGGGAAGAACAACTGGATCGATTAACTTTCAACGACGATGAGTTAAATTTGCTGATGGAACGGCGCAATAATCTGGAATATCAATTGATTGCCGAGGCGGAATCCCTGGTAGCTCCAGTTTCCGGTTTGGTTTCTTATCAGAGTGATAATCGAGAGGCTGCACTGACACCTGACATCGTAGAGACCATAGAGGTTGGAGCTTTGTTAAATTATTTAGAGGAAGCTCAGGGTATGAAGCCCTTACCTCAAGAGGTGACGGTTGGTACACCGGCTTGTCGTTTGGTGACAAGTTTTCGCCAACATCTGATCTTCTTTGTTCCAAAAATGAAAGCATTCAATTTTGAAGACGACAATGTATACGTTAATTTTGAATTGATTGACCAAGACTTGATACTTGAACACTGCCCTGTAAAGCGAGTAGAATCTGCCGGTGACGGAGTCATGCTTGTGGTCGCAACTGATCGTGAAGTAGAAACCTTGATTAACCGCCGCAAAATCGATGGCAACTTGGTTCTTGATTTTACCCAAGGGTTAAAAATCCCAAGGAGTGCGGCTTTAGTCCAATCCGATGAGGCCGATGTCGGGCGTATTCGGTTGGTTGAAAAAGGGTATGTAAAAGAAATTTCAATACGCATAATCAGCCGGGAGGACGACAGTTTGATTGTAGAGCCACTCAGCGAAAATGATATAGTAGTCGAAGGAGACATCATCGTCGTCAATCCCGATACAGTGAAAGCAGGTGAACCCATTGCCAGAACAAGGTAATACAGTAAACGAAGAAATTATAAATAAATATCAGGAGACGATTGAAAATCATTTGACAGTTGTGAAAAAGGATATAGCAGCTGCTTGTAAAGCGGCGGGGAGAGATCCTTCTGAGGTGCATATTGTAGCCGTGTCTAAATTTCACAGTGCTGCCGAAGTCTGCGCAGCTCAAGCCTGTGGGTTGACCCATTTTGGTGAGAATCGAGTGCAGGAATTATTGCCGAAACAAGATGCTGTTGCAGCGGCGGACTGCGATGTATCGTGGCATCTAATTGGTACTTTACAAAGAAATAAAGTTCGTCAAGTTATCGGTAAGGTGGCTTTGATCCACTCGGTAGACTCCTTAAGACTGTTAAAAGAGATTAATAAAAGAGCAGCGAATGAAGGAATTGTCCAACCCATTCTTTTTCAAGTTAATTTATCCGGCGTTGACAACAAACATGGCCTGTCTGTGCCAGAACTCATAGATATTTTATCTAATCAGATTTCCGAGTTTCCCCACGTACAAGTTAAAGGTCTGATGACCATGGCTGAATTTGACTGGGACGACGATCAATTGGATCGTTTTTTTGCAGAGTTTAAGAAAACTTTTGATCTAGCTAAGACGTCCTTACCGGAATCTATGAGGGAGGTATTTTCTATAATTTCGGCGGGCATGAGTCAAGATTTTGTGCAAGCCATTCGTCACGGTGCGACCCATGTGCGCATTGGCACGGCGATCTTCGGTCCTCGTCATTACAAATGATGTATATTGTGGAGTAGGTAAATTACGCAATAATTACTTGCCGATTACAGAGCTGTTAAGTCTTACTAATGTGCTTGTCTAGTGTATTTTAGGCACATATAATGACTATTGAAACATAGGCGTATTGACTCGAATTTTCTAGTTAATTATATTTATTAGCTATATTTTTCGGTTAATTGTATTGCGTTTGAGAGGATCCAAATGGCTGGTTTTTTAAATAAATTTATGAATAAGTTTTCGGAATTTGATGAAGAAGAATATGACTACAATTCCGAATATATTGATGACGAACTTGAGGAAGAAGAATCCCTTGAGACCGAACCGTCTCAGTATAACGACCAGCAACCAAGGGTGGTTAATTTCCGAGACAATTTGGCACAACAGGTGGTCGTTGTAAAGCCTGACAGCATGGAGTCAGCCCAGGAGATCAGCAATCATTTGCGAGCTGGACGGACAATTATTTGCAATTTTGAGCAAGTTGACCAAAAGGTTGCACAGCGCGTTGTGGATTTTATGACTGGTTCTGCATATGCTTTGGACGGACATGTACAACCTGTCTCAGCCTTGATTTTTGTCATCGTACCGCGGCATGTAACTTTAATGAATCCGGCGGAACAAAAGCGCAACGCAGAGTATGCTTACCGCGCAGCTTATGGGCTGTAAATTAGATCTACAAAATACTGATTATTAATCGCTATGTGAAATATGCATAGATTGTAGGAACTTTATTGATAATTGCTATAAGTTCGACTCCCATGTATAGAACATCATATATTTAATTAGCGCAAAGCATCACTATTATAGGTGATGCTTTTTGCTGGACTGACGAATTTCATTCAATTGATCCATTTTGTATAATATAACCATTCAACTATTTTAGGCTGAATTTTTTCGAGGTAAAGTGATCGACAGAGACGGCGATGAAGGCAATTGCCGAATCGGTCTGCAAAGAAAAGTAGGGTTAAAGTGATTGTTGGTTTGGATATCGGCGGCAGTACGACTAAGATTGTCGCCTTAGAGAATGAAAAAATAATCGGTAAGCTGCAAGTTAAAGCGGATGATCCGGTCGCATCGGCCTACGGCGCTGTCGGAAAGTTTCTCAATCATCACGGATTCAAAGTGGAGCATGTCGATAAACTTTTCGTGACCGGCGTTGGTTCTTCATTTTTAAAACAGCCCATTCTAGGCATTGAGACCCATAGGGTATCCGAGGTGTCTTCCATCGGTATTGGTGGCTGTTATGTCAGCAGGTTGGATCGGGTCGTTGTGGTCAGCATGGGTACAGGCACAGCCATTGTATTCGCTGATCGGATAAAAGAGGACGTCCATCACATGATCGGCAGTGGTGTCGGTGGAGGTACTATACTCGGTCTTGCTCGGGCGCTATTGGGTACCAGAGATATTCATCGTTTTAGTGCTCTTAGCGACAAGGGTAATATTAATGCCGTCGATTTATCTATAAATGATATTTCTAAGCAGGAGATTGCCGGTCTTCACCCGGATGTAACGGCGTCAAATTTCGGGAAAGTTGTTGACGTCACAAATGAAGCTGACATCGCGATTGGGATTACAAATTTGGTGTTTCAGACCATTGGTACTTTGGCCGTTGCGGTAGCCCGCGGTGAAGGGTGTAAAGATATAGTCTTTACAGGTAACTTGAGTCATTTGCCCAGCGGTCAAAAAATGCTAAAGTTGGTCGCTGAACTCTATGACTTTAATTTTCATTTTCCTAAATACGGTGAGTATGCTACGGCAATAGGAGCAGCTTTACACAATCATTTAAGCTTTAAAGCTGAAGACGAAGTGCTGTAGTGCATTTAGTAAGTAATGCGTATAGAGGTTTTCAGCTATCAAACCGAGGAAGTTTTACTGAGTAAAGTCAATAACTCCAGAAACCGTTTTAAACTATGAGTTTTTGAAAATGATCGTCAAGGATTCCCTTTAGAAAGAGGCATTTCTGTGGGAAAAAATGAATTTTTAGAAGTGGCAAGCTGCCGCTCATCTGGACTTGGAATCATTTATGATTTAGACGGCACATTACTGGATTCTCTGCAAGATTTAGGTGAAACAGCCAATGAAGTTTTGTTGGAATTGAATTTGCCATTATTACCCATGTTTGTATATCGGGATCTCGTTGGCAATGGGATTGCTGAACTCTGTAGGCGAGCCATTGCTCTTGCAATTTTAGTAGAAAAGCAAACTTGTTTTAATGCGGAGCAAACGGCGTTTTTGCCGGGTGTTTTGGAGTTGGTGCGAACTCAGAGCCAGAGACCGAAACTCGATCAGAAGACTGAAGACATATCGGTGGCATCATTTTATTCTCGATACCAAACTAACTGGCAGCGCAATACCAGACCTTTTCCCCAGGTGAATGAACTGCTGGAACAATTAGCTGCAGCAGGTTTTAGTCAGGCGCTGATATCCAATAAAGCCGATGCCTTTGTCAAGGAGATTGTCGATCAATATTTTTCTCCCTCGCTGTTCGATGTGGTAATGGGTCAGCTTGACCACATCCCGTCGAAGCCGTCACCGGTCGGTCCTCTATTAGTAGCAGAGCGTTGGGAAATAGAGCCAGAATCTATTCTATTCATTGGTGATTCCGATGTAGATATGCATACAGCGAAAGCCGCTGGTATGATTCCGGTAGCGGTCTCATGGGGGTTTCGTGACAGGGACGAATTGATCCAGGCAGGTGGTCAGCATATCCTCGAGTCACCTCTGGAATTGATTGATTTGTTGAGACAAATTATTTCACATACAATGTGATTAGAATCAAAGATTTTACAAAAGTTGGATTAGTTTTAAGGCGAGGAGAGACCGTGCCCCACGTATTTTTAACACATCAAATCTTCACCTATGCCGCCAGTGATGTGCTGCGGCTTTTTTTCGGCAAAGTTACAACTGTCCACGAGGACGGCAGCTTGCGGGTCGGCGATGACGACGGCGTCTGGTTGGTAGGATGGCGGAGCAACGAACCGTTGATTGCTGACCTAGTTGAAGATGAAATCACAAAACTAGAGAAAGAACATAACAGTGCCAGCGACAATCCCTTTGCAGATGAAGAAGAACTGAGGTTGGGACGGCGAGCTTTAAAAATTGCCCTCTACAATCACTGTGTCGCCGTGACAGGCAAAAAATTTCCCTGGGGATCTTTGACGGGCATTCGACCGACTTTGGTAGCCTGGGAAACTTGGCAACAGACTGGTGGGTCCTACGACAATAGTGTAGCGATGTTGAAGGAGGTCTATAAGGTTGCTCCAGAAAAAGCTATTTTAGCTGTTGATACCATGATCGAAGAAGAAAATTTGTTGGCGAATTTTCCGGAAACTGATTTTGGACTATATATAGGTATCCCATTTTGTCCCACTCGTTGTCATTATTGTTCATTCACCATGCCAGAAGGAATTGGACGGTCAGACGCCGAAATGGATCGCTATGTAGATGTGTTGTGTTTAGAGTTGGAGCAGGTGTTGAGCCAGTTGCAGCCAGTAGTGCGAACTATTTATATAGGTGGCGGTACGCCGACATCTCTCAATCCAAACCAGTTGGATCGTTTGATGGCAACAGTAACACATTTAGTCAAGACACCTTTAAATCAATCGAAACAGTCGGACGACTACCAAATTTTTGAATTCTGTCTGGAGGCAGGGCGACCTGACACAATAACCGAGGACAAACTTATGGTTGCCAAGTCCTATGGGGTTAACAGGCTTTGCATCAATCCTCAAACAATGCACGATGAAACACTAGAAAAAATAGGACGTCATCACACGGTTGAACAGACTATTGAGGCCTTTGAGCTGGCCTCTCAAATTGGGTTTGCTTCGATCAACACAGATCTTATTGCAGGTCTAGTTGATGAAGATGAGACCATGTTTACCGAATCTTTGCAGAGGGTGCTGGAATTAGGAGCCGATAGTGTAACAATACACTCCTTAGCGCTTAAACGTTCCTCAGAAATGAATCGCAGACGTGTGGAAGCGGGTGAGGCTCTCAGTGCGATCAAGAGACCTGACGAGGTTGTAGCAGCTATGCTGGAAATTGGTGATGAAAGTTGTCGGTCGGCAGGTCTCGTGCCGTACTATCTCTATCGTCAAAAAGATGGCAGAGGTGGTCTGGAAAATGTTGGTTATGCTAAATCTGGTTGTGGTAGCCTCTATAACATAGGTATGATGGGGGATCGGCGGAGTGTACTTGCTTTTGGCAGTGGCGGAATGAGCAAGCGTTATTTTCATGGAGGTTTAATTCATCGCAGCCCCAATGTAAAGTCTTATTTACAATACTTGGATCGCTGGCAGGAGATGGCCGAGCGTAAACTAAAACTGTTTTGTTAAATCTGTGCTAAATCTGTGTTAAAATAATAAATTATTCGTTTAATTTGTCGAAAAAAACATGAACGTATATAATATTTGTAATATAGAAAGGACAGACTGTGCAAGCTTGTGACACATCCTTGCGTAGCAGAGAAAGCGTAATGTCAAAATCAGGCAGGGCTGCAAAACCTGAACCATCGAGGCGTAAAATATCCATGGGTAAAGAAAATGGTTTTACTTCGCGGATAAAGCGCGATGATTTGTACTGGGCAAATTGTCAGCAACGGGAAGGTGCAGATTCCCAGCCCTCAAAATGGATGGATTCGAGTCAAGAGGCGCTAGAACAATCAGACTCTAATGATCGGGTTGGGCAGTCATCCTCGCATGGTCGCCGCAATGACTGCAAGGACAACGACAGATCAAGTCGCTACACAGCACAAAAGTCCTACGGAAAAAAGAAAAAACGAAGACGAAAACCGCGTCCTCCTCTCTCCCACGACAATCTAATTCTGATTGGCATGCCGGGTTCGGGTAAATCTACTTTGGGAAGGCGGACGGCAAATAGATTGGGCCTGTCGTTCGTTGATACCGATAAGGTGTTGAATCATCAGACTCAAATGAATACAGGTGCGTTAGCGCGCACATTAGGTCCGAAAGCTTTCATGGAAGCAGAGGCAAAAGCGGTGTGTTCTGTAAAACCCCGCAAACGCATTGTGATTGCTACAGGAGGCAGTGTTGTCTACAGCAAACGCTCTATGCAACACTTAAAACAATTAGGCATCGTCGTCTATATCGAGCTGCCACTCCATATTTTAGAGCGCAGACTAGGTGACCTTATAAAGCGTGGTGTCATTTTAAAGGAAGGACAGACCCTTGCCGACTTGTATGAAGAACGGACGAAGCTTTATCGTCGCTACGCGGACGTCATATTTTCGCCCTATTATTTAAAACCCGCTGAATCAGCTATGTATTTAGCCGCATTCTATAATTTTATGGTCAATGAATAAATAAAACTGCAGAGGATTTATTTTACTTAGGAAGGACAGGTGCAAGAATGGCTGCGAAAACCCCTCAAAACCTGCGCGCTGTCGTTGACGTCGGTTCGAGTTCCATGACGATGAAGATCGCGAAGTTAAGTCGCAACAAGCCGCCCAAGATATTGGAGACGTTGAGAGGTAACTTGGCCTTGGGCATTGATGCATATAACGCAAAGTTTATTCGCGAGAGCAATATCGATCGATGTTGTGAAATATTGCAAAACTTCTCTATGAAACTTGACGAATATGGTCTTGCTCAAAGCGATTGCCGCGTGATAGCAACGAGTGCTTTGAGAGAAGCGCAAAATCGACAATATGTTATTATGCGCATTGCTCAAGATGTCGGATTTAAAGTTGAAGTTTTAGACAATTCTATCGAGCGCTATTACCATAATATGGCAATTTCTGAGACGCTGCCAGAGTTCCCTAAATTGATTGAGGAAGGCGCACTCATTCTAGATATCGGTTCTGGATCTATACAGGTTTCGGCCTTTAAAGATAAAGACTGTCTTTTTAGTCAGAATCTTTTGTTGGGTGTCTTGCGTGTCACCGAAATGTTAGGCAGTCTGAGGGAACAGACCAAAGACTATGTCAGTCTTATGAATGAGTATGTGGACAGCGAAATCAATGACTTCCACATTTTAGAAGGTCGGGGAATGGATTTTTCCCATTTGATCGCCCTGTCTCCCGGAACTGCCTATCTGAAACAATTAGCCGATTTGTCATCTGAAACCAACACGGTAGATAGTCAACAGCTGGAAGAGATCTACCAAGCCTTGCAGCGCAAGTCGCCGCTGCAAATGACGTTGGACAGAAATGTGCCTACGGATATAGCAGAAATTTTGTTGCCCACCGGCGTTATCATTCACAAGTATGCCGACTACAATGATTTGAAAGAAATTTATATGCCCCAGGCCGATGTTCTGGACGGTATCCTTATCGAAATGGCAACCGAATGTTATCGCTATAAACCCAATTATGATCATATGCAGGACACGATTTCCAATGTAAGAAATTTAGCTCGAAGGTTTCGCTGCGATGAACCGCATATTAATTTTGTTGAGGATGTTTCCCTGAAAGTATTTGATGCCATCAAGTTTCGCTTTCACCTAACACCAAGGCATCGTTTGCTGCTTCAATTAGGTAGTTTGCTTCACGATATCGGAAAATTCATTCACATGAATCACCACAGTCACCGATCCTTTAATATTATCAACTTCATCGAAATTATAGGTATCACTGAGAAAGAACGCGAAATTGTCGCCTGGATCAGCCGCATGCATTCTTCCACGAAATTACCCGGTCAGGAAATGCTCGGGCGTATGTCGTGGGATATTCGCTTTGACGTACTGAGGCTGGCAGCAATCCTGCGGCTGGCAGATGCCCTAGACGCGGCACACCGACAAAAATTTGTTCAATTAGATGCAAGCGTTTCTAAAAATGATCTCATATTGAGGTACGCCACCAACGAAGACATCACCCTAGAGCGCACTTCGTTGAAATGCAAAGGTCAAATGTTTAAATCAGTGTATGGCATGACACCTGTTTTAAAGCCGAAGCGAAAATAAGAGTGACTTTATGAAATAGACACTGCTGTCGTGCTGTACTTTTAGTCAATCCTTTAACCGTTAATCGTGAATAAATATGCGAAGTGAATCTAAAAAAGTGAGAGTGAGATGAAAATGAATAAAAAAACGTCAAAATCTATTGATAAATCAGATACTGAGACGAAGAGCCTGGTCAAGAGAATAAAAAAATGGCCCAAAAAGGCTAAATCTCCAGCTTCTTACTCAAAGAGGGATAAGTTTGTCAACCGCGAATTAAGTTGGCTGGAGTTTAATGAGCGCGTGTTAAAAGAGGCGAGGGATCGCAAAAATCCGCTCATGGAGCGGCTGAGCTTTCTTTCCATTACTCAATCTAATCTTGACGAATTTTTCATGGTCCGAGTAGCTTCTTTACACGATCAATTTAATGTCGATTACAGTAAACTTGACATCAGTGGTCTGCTGCCTGGAGAACAGTTGGAGGCAATCTCAGAGTGTGCCCACGCCATGATGTATAGGATGTATTCAACTTACAATCGATCTATATTGCCACGTTTGGAAAAGGAAGGTTTCTTTATTAGAAGTGTTTCCGAGTTGGACGAACGTCAGCGGGAGATGATTGACAATTACTTTGACACAATTCTGTATCCTATATTAACACCGATGGCTGTTGATAGCGGAAGACCTTTTCCCTTGATTCACAATAAAGTCATCAACTTGGGTCTCTTGCTGCGCAAAGCGGACGACGAAGAAAGTGATATGCAGTTTAGCACGATTCAAATCCCCAATGTAGTTCCGCGAATTTTTGTTCTGACACCGGAGCAGACCTCTAGCGGGGACGACAGAAAGCAAGGGGATCCTCTCTTGGAGACAGTTTTATTGGAAGATATTGTCGCTGCCAACTTATATAAACTGGTTGATGGCTATGAAATTGTCGACCAAGTTGCATACCGGATTATGCGCAATGCCGACCTGGAAATCGATGAAGAAGAAGCGGCTGACTTACTTGTAGAAATTGAAAAACAAATACGCCTGAGAGACTGGGGAGAGGTCATTAAACTAGAAATTAGTGACACTGTCTCGGAGGCTTTGTTGAACTTCTTAGTTAATGAATTAGAAGTCGATTATTCCTCAATTTATAGCATTAATGGTCCGCTGGATTTGACATTCCTTAGTAAATTCCGTGGCTTGCCCCATTGCAAACAGCAGAAACAATTGTATTACCCTCCCTTTTCACCACAGCCCGTCAGCATGTATCAGAAACGCCTAGCCGAAGCGAAAGAGGAAGGCGTCAATGATATGGATATATTCACGGCCATTCGCCAAGGTGATATCTTTATGTATCATCCCTATGAAGAATTTGATCCAGTGTTGGAGTTTATTCGCTTAGCTGCGCGTGATCCGGATGTGTTAGCTATCAAGCAAACCCTCTACCGCATCAGTAGCGATTCGCCAATTATTCAGTATTTGACGGAAGCCGCCCGCAACGGCAAACAGGTATTCGTTTTAGTTGAATTAAAGGCCAGATTTGACGAAGAAAATAATATACATTGGGCACGGGCACTGGAAAAAGAAGGCTGTCACGTTATCTATGGTTTAGTGGGGTTAAAGACCCACAGCAAGATTACTTTGGTTGTCCGCAAAGAAGAGGAAGGCATTCGTCGCTATGTTCATCTCGGTACTGGCAACTACAACGATCAGACAGCAAAGCTGTATACTGACAGCGCTATTTTCACTTGTCGCGAAAGTTACGGCGAGGATGCGACAGAATTCTTTAATATGCTGTCCGGTTTTAGTGCGCCCGATGACTGGTATAAACTCATTGTTGCTCCGCGCTGGCTGCGCCAGAATTTTGTTTCTTTGATCCGCCGTGAAACAGAACATGCGCTGGCAGGCAAAAAGGCACGAATCGTCGCCAAAATGAATTCATTGGTCGACGAAGGAATTTCGCGAGAATTGTACAAAGCATCCCAGGCAGGGGTGAAAATTGAATTGATTGTTCGTGGCATTTGCTGCTTGCGACCGGGGATTAAAGGCTTGTCTGAGAATATTAAAGTGCGTTCCTTAGTCGGTCGTTATCTCGAACACGCCCGTATCTATTATTTTGAAAATGACGGTCATCAGGATGTGTTCATGAGTTCGGCAGATTGGATGCCCCGTAATTTGGATCGGCGTATCGAGTTACTCTATCCGGTTGAAGATGAAGAGTGTAAGGCACGGGCAATGGAGATTTTGCAGATTCAACTTGATGATAATCTGCGCGCCCATCTATGTAACTCGGATGGGACATACAAGAAACCTGACTTGCGTGGCGTACAACTTTTAGATGCTCAAATTGCAAGTTCGGAATTAGCGATCGAGAGGGCGGAATATGCTCAGAAGGAAGAAGAAGCATTATCTAATATGGGTGAGTATAAGCCCATTTTTGAAGGAATCGACCAATCCAGTCCCGACTTAATCGATGTGAGTTATGATGTCTGATTAATAACGACATATTTATAAAGCGATCAGTAATATATTCTCCTCAATCAGGATTGTATCTATCCTAATTGAGGGGAATTTTATGTGTTTAAAGTTTAACCAGATTGGCAAAAGACAATTGAAAGATACCTTATTAGATAAAAATTGCTGAAAATCTCAGTGTGCAGTTAATCAATGTCTAAGTTAATCCCGTCGCTTAACCAAGGCCTTAGCTGTGAAGGACATCACATCTTTATCATGCTGATTAATGACATTTAAATGGTAGGTCACCACGCCATTTGGTCTGCCTTCTCTAGGTGAGACATCTTGAATCGTAATAGTTCCCCGCAGTTTGTCACCTGGAAAAACGGGTTGGTGCCAGCGCAAATTATCAATCCCGATGCCGGCGATCATCCCTTCGGCATCATTAAATGTCTTTACCCAAACCGACCAACACTTGACGGCGGTGTGAAGACCGGAGGCGATAATGTCTCCGAAAAATAAGTCCTTGGCTGCTTCTTTATCTAAATGAATGGGACGGGGATCGAATTCTTTGGCAAATTTAATGATCTCTTCCTCGGTAAAAGATGTCTCTTCTAAGGGATAAGTTTTGCCTATGATGTAATCTTCTAAGTACATATTTTCCTCTAAAATATTATGCTGTCTTTATAGACTGTGAGTGCTTCACGTCATGCAGATGCTTACGTTTAATCATGTTATCAGTTGGTTCTAAAAAGACGCTGATTTTGCGACGAACTTAATTGGCATCGCGACCGGAGTCGAGTTCGCTCTGTTCCTCTTCTTGTTCATGAATTCTTACGTCTTCCAGTTTTTGGATATCAACTTCATGTTTGAGACCAATTTTCATGTGTTCAAATGCGTAGTTTTCAAAGTCAAGGATGGCTTTTTTGTTCTTGGGGTGAGCATTTGAGTAGATCGTGTACAGTGTCTGCAAAACAGCTCTGTTGACGGATACATCATCGCGACAGTAATGAAGGATCTGCTCAAATGATAAGTGTAAAATATTTTTCAAAATAAAAAAGTGAGTTGTGATCATGAATTTTTCGCTGCTTCTGATCACGTTGGGCACGGGTTCCACAGCTGCTATTTTGCCGAGACATTCGCCAAGTCTGTGAACGCCCATAATAGCCGTGTTAGGATCGCCGATACCTGTAGAAACGGCACGTACGCAGATTTCAATAATCTTGGTGATACAGAATTGGAAGTCTGTCAAGGCCTCCCGCTCATGTTGAATGAGGAAACAATCTTCCAAATTTTCCGGGGGACCGCTGCTGTCGTCTTCCACTGCTTCCTGGAATTCCTCTTCTTTATCGATCCAAAAACGGGCGATCGGTGAGCCTTCGGGCACATAGTCTCCTAGCATCGGTAGAATGTGCATGTGGCCGATGTATTTTTTCAGGAGACTGGAGAGACGCTCGTAGTCGACACCTTCAAAATATCCAGAAGTAGGGCTATGTAAGATGTAGGGCTCTTGGCTAGTATCGATGCCACTGTCTTTATAGCTTTTATCCTCATCAATCATGGCACGGGCTTTATCAATGGCATCATTGGCATCATTAGTTAGCTGGCGGATTACTTGGGTGGTCTGAACGCTGTTGACAACTTCGCGTACAAAATAAACGAAATAGAGGATGCATATGATACTCATAAAGACTGCAACAGTACCTGATATGACACTGCGTTCTTGATTTAGTCGTACTTTCCAAAGGGTTAAAATAGAATAAATAAATGCGCCGACAAATAATCCGAGTACCTGCATGGTAATTTTTTTGTGGAGGAAGTTTTCTACGATGCGAGGTGTAAAGTTAGAGCTGTAGATCGACAACACCGTCAGAACAGTGGAAAAGGTAAAAGTCGTGATCGTAAGCAGAGAACCAGCCAGTGTCGTAAGAATATTCTTAGCCATGCTGGGTGTGGTTGTAAATATTTTGGGAATATTATCGATGATCCCCAAGGCATCGTGGTCGATTCTAGTCACAACGATCGCCAATAAAAATCCCAAAGCAATAAAAGTGATCGTGTGAACTAATATTTGCCGTTTCTTAAATAATAAACGCAGTTTAAGCATTTGTTTATTTTCCTTTCAAATGAGAGATGAGATTATTTACAAGTGGTTATTTTAGCAAATGAATGTCCCGAGTGTTAACATTAATCTATAAGATTGATTGATATCACTAAAAAAGGAATCATTATGATACAAAAACTAGAATATATGACCGGACAAATCGTTGCAACATACGGTTCAGATCCATTTCAGATGACCCGGGATGTCCTCGAACACATCGATTTGAAGGCACATTTGAAACCAGATATGCATATCGGCATCAAGCCCAATTTAATTTTGAACAGTCCTCCTGAAAATGGTGCGACGACCCATATCAAGATAGCAGCGAGTCTGATTGATTATTTAAAGACCCATGGCATGGACAATATTTTAATTTTAGAAGGTTCGTGGGTAGGGGATCGCACGGATCGGGCATATCGTGATTTAGGTTGGTATGATTTAGCCAAAAAATACGGTGTTAAAATAGTGGATACCAAAAAAGATGCATATGTAGATGTGACGGTGAATGGCAATGTGATTGAGATAGCGAAGAGCGTCACTGACCTCGATATTCTTATTAACTTGCCGGTCTTGAAAGGTCATTGTCAGACGTTGATCACAGGTGCACTTAAGAATTTGAAGGGGCTACTGTCCGATGCCGAAAAAAGAAAATTTCACCGCAGAGGATTGCACCGTCCAATCGCCGAATTAAATGTAGCCATTCCCCAATCGTTGGTTATTGTAGATGGAATTTGTGGAGATCTTGATTTTGAAGAAGGTGGTAATCCCGTCCCCATGAATCGGATTTTGTGTGGGGGAGACCCGGTGCTGTGCGACAGCTATATCGCTTATTCGATGGGCTATGAGCCGGAGCAAATTGAGCATGTGAAAATTGCCTCTGAGTTAGGTGTGGGTTCTATGGATTTGAATGTCATGGAACTTACAGAACTAAATGTGGATCGCCGCCCGCGCGGTCGGTTTAAAGCCGGCAGGATGGTTGAGCGACTCGGTAAAGTAGTCGAAGAAGATCAGGCGTGTTCTGCCTGCTACGCAAATTTGATACAGGCTTTGGCTAGGTTGGACGAACGCGTAGGATTAAAGTCGTTTAAACGAAATCCGATCCATATTGGTCAAGGTTATAAAGGTAAGACTGGAAACGGTCTTGGTAGCGGTATTTGTACGGCTGGCTTTGATGGCTGTGTGCCGGGCTGCCCGCCGACGACGAGGGAAATTATTGAGTTCTTGGAGTCGTGGCTAGAGGATCAAGGATAAGTATGGAGATGTGACGGAATTGCCACCCCGGCTGATCGATAGCAGGGGATGAGATGGGACTGCAGATTATGCTGGGTCTGTGAGTATGAAAATTGAATTATGGATATAGCAAAAGGGAGTTCTCGGTGAGATGCTCCCTTTTACATTGCAAAAATATTTTTCAATCCAATGCATTTCTGCACAAGTGAATTATGATTCACTTTCTATATTATAAATCATTATTTCAAATAAAGAAAAATGTAATGATATTCGCCAAGTATAATTATCTGTTCACATTGCAATAATATAAAGATATAATGCTTATTGATAGGAATTCTCTTGTAATTAATTATCTTTAACTAATAATTATAACATTTTTATTGGGATAATCGCATAACATCATTAGTCATAAAATATTAAGTGAATAGTTAGTGCAGAGTACAGAATGAAATACGTTGAAGAAGTTTTAGGAGTTGTTTATCGAGAAATAGGGGCATCATCATGTTAGTTCTTGTTTGTTACGATGTTGCAATTACTACCAAAGGCGGTCAAAAACGTCTGCGACACGTCAGCAGAGCCTGTCAAGATTACGGTCAACGCGTGCAAAACTCTGTTTTTGAATGTAATGTGACGCCTGCCCAATATGTCGTCTTGCAAAATCGTTTAGCCTCAATCATTAATCATGAAATTGATAATATTCGCTTTTACTTGCTGGGTAAGAACTATCAAAAACGAATCGAAACGATGGGCGTTCAAAAATCCTTTGACCTTGAAAAGGACACCATTATTTTTTAGGAGGAAGCATGTTCTGGGCACGAATTGATCAAGACGATCCTACTCGAAAGCAGCGTTTGACCGATCACGTCAATGGGGTAACCCGACGCTGCCAAAACACAGCACTGCCGGGAGTTGCCAAAACAGGTGAACTAGCGGGAGCAATGCATGACTTGGGAAAATTCACCTCTGAATGGCAGGATTACTTGCTAGCAAATTCACATTCAACTAAGAAAGTGCCTCACTCTCCCCATGGAGCCCTGTATATATTTCAAACAATTGAAAAAATACAGAGGAAGCAGGCTAATATCGATGACCCCGTCCTCAATACAGTAAAGGACGTTTTATATTATATTATCTCAGCGCACCACGGCCTATTTGATGCTTTAACGTTAAACGGTACCTTAGTGATAAAAGATAGAACAGAAAATATCGATGGACAGCGCACATCAGAAATTCAAGCCGCACTTAAGCAGTATTTTGAAGTTGAAGATCATTTATTAGATCAAAGTTCCTATGAACAACTCGTGCGGAACTGTATTGACGAGTGGCAGCTTGTGTACCCTGATCTCGATGATGTCGATCTCAAATACTCAAGGTTATTTTCGCTCTCTCTTTTAACGCGTATGTTGCTATCACAGTTGATGAGCGCTGATTGGAACGATGCTGCAGCCTTTCATTCCCGAGGAGAACAGGCGTGGCAACAAATCGTCGAAACCATTGACTGGCAGATGTTTGATGATCATTTACAGGAATATGTTTCCGCTTTTGACCAAAGTACTCCAATTAATAAAATTAGAAGCCAAATAGCTCAAGAATGTAGAGACAGTGCCAAAAAATCTCCGGGAATATATAAACTTGATGTACCCACAGGCGGTGGCAAGACGTTGGCTGTGATGCAGTACGCTTTAAAGCATGCCCAGCTCTATAATAAAAAGCACATCATCTATGTAGCGCCTTATAAATCGATCATTGATCAGACCGCTCAGGTTTATCGTGAAGCGTTGCTTGATGAAGATGTATCAAACAGACAGTTGTTGATTTTAGAACATCACGGTGATATTGTACGCCCTGCTAGAGATGCTCAAGACCATGAGATCTTTGACCATGTCATTAGCACCTGGCAGTCTCCAATTATTATTACCACCTTGGTACAGTTATTAAATACAATTTTTTCAGATAACAAGGCGGCACTCACGAGAATGCATCAGCTAGCGGAGTCTATCATTATCATTGATGAGTTCCAATCGACTCCTCTTCGCATACTGACCCCATTTGCCCTCGCTTTAAATTTTTTAGCTCGTTATATGGGGACAACAGTTGTTTTGGCGACGGCCACCCAGCTCCCTTTGGATCAAGAAATTGAAAGCGCGAAATCTTTCTATAAAATGGGGAAATTAGACTACGCTCCAGCATTAAATCTAGTCAATGATTATGGCGATGCTTCTGTGTTTGATCGTGTAGATTTAATTGATTTATGTAAAAACAAAAAATGGTCACTCGATTACTTGGCTAGTCGGGTAATTAGCGAGTACAGTGGAAAGAAAAGTGGACTAGTGATCTTAAATACACGTAAATCCGCTGAAAGACTATATAACGAAATTGTTGAACGAGGTTCTAACCAGATCAATTCAAATGATCTATATCTACTGTCTAACAATATGATTCCAGAACATCGACGACAAGTGATCGATGAAATCAAACACAGACTTAAGAAAAAAGATCAAATTCTCCTGATTAGTACATCTTTAATTGAAGCGGGAGTTGACCTATCATTTCATTTCGTTTTCCGATCCTTGACAGGACTTGACAGCATCATCCAAGCAGCCGGACGGTGCAATCGTCACGGCGAAAATGTCAACGAGAATGGCGAAACAGAAAAAGGCAAGTTGTTCATTGTCAATCCACATCAAGATTGGGAATCGTTGAGTCGATTAGAAGATATTAATCTGGCAGCAAATGTGATGGAACCTATTTTAAGAAATTTTAAGAAGCGTCCAGAGCAATATGGTTATGATCTAAGAAGCTCCCAAGCTATAGAACAGTATTTTAAAAAATACTTATCAAAGATCACTGAAAAAACTCATTATCAATTTACAACCCATGGAGTTGAGGTGTCTCTTTATAATCTGCTAACAAAAAATGATGTCGGAAGAAGACGCTATGGTAGCCAACACTCGGAACCAACCCACCATGTATTGACACAAGCCTTTGCCACAGCAGGCAGAGCCTTCAAGGCAATTGATGACCAGAGCCACCGTATTCTTGTGCCTTGGGGTAAAGGGAAAGCCATTATCAATCAACTGCTCGAACTCGAGGGAGCTCCCCTTGATTATGACTTAGTAACTGATGCAGAGCGCTATTCTGTGGGAGTTTTTCAACACGATCTTATTAAATTGAAAGATATGGATGCGTTAGTTTCTGTATATGAAGATCGCATCCTGATTTTAAAAGAAGGTTTTTATGATGAAAAAATAGGTCTTGTGACTGAGGAGAAAGCGGGTGATGCATTTATCTTATAAGTTTCAACAGATCGTCTTTAAATGAAGTGATTAGAAAGGAGAACTGAATGGCAAGTAAACTCTTTGCTTATTCCTTAAAAGGAAGACGGGCACTGTTTACTGATCCTGTCAGTCGGATGGGGGGCGAAAAGATGAGTTACCTTTTTCCAACCTATCAAGCACTGAAAGGGATTACCGAATCCATTTACTGGAAACCTACCTTCATCTGGCAAATCAGACGCGTACGTGTTATGGCACAAATCCAGACAGAAAGTGTGGGCGTGCGGCCGATCAAATTCAATTCAGCCAGCGCGAACGAGTTATCATATTACACATATTTGCGAGATGTGCATTATCAAGTAGAGGTTCAATTCGATTGGAACTATAACCGCACTAATCTTGAACAAGATAGGGATTTCCGCAAACATGAGGCAATGTTTGAACGCAGTTTAGCTAAAGGAGGCAGACGGGATATCTTTTTAGGTACGCGGGAATGTCAAGGCTATGTCGCACCCTGTGTGTTTGGCGAGGGAGAGGGCGCCTATGACAACGTAGAACAATTAGGTTATGGCATACAATTTCATAGCTTTATTTATCCCGATGAAAATCGAGAGGTTGTTGAAAAGAAAGGTGTTTCTTATGCCGATTTAAAAGTTAATTTATGGCAACCTGTCTTGAAAAATGGCATATTAACTTTTCCAGATCCCGAAGAATGCCCCCATCAACGTGTTCTATACCAAGATCCAATACGCAGTTTTACGCCAGGTGAAAACTTTTCGTTTTTGGAGGACATACTATGAGTTGGTTAGGAAGCTTAGCGGGAGTGTATGACTCTTTAGTCGAAGTAGGTAAGATCAATCCTGGAAAGGTGAAGGGCTTGATGCCTCCCGTTATCATTGAACAAAATGCCCACCTGGAAATATTGATTGACGAAGATTCCCAGTTCATCAAGGGTGAGATCGTTGAAAAGAAACAAGGTTCAACGTTTGTACCCGTCACCGAAAGGTCTGCGGGTCGAACCAATGTGTCACCTCACCCCATTTTTGATCGCATCATGTATCTGGCTGGTGATCTTGAAAACTATTCAGACGAGGAATTTCGTGAGAAATACTATCTGCCATACATTACGCAACTTAAAACATTGCATGAAAAACAGCCGAACAATGAGTTTTTACGCATTGTATATGAATATTTAGTAGAAGAAACATTGGCAACGGATTTGATTAACCATGGGATTTTTTCGCTTAATGACGAAGGTCAACTTGACTTAACGGAAAAGATATCTGGCGAATTGCCCCATCGAGTATTCGTGCGCATTGCCGTGGAAATTGACGGTGATACACATAAATTATGGGAAGATTTTAATTTTATCAACAATTATTCAGAGTTTTACATCAATCAATTGACCGACAATGATAAAGCGCTGTGTTATATTACCGGTCGAGAGATTTATCCAGCCCGTCTACATGGAAAAAATATTCGACGACAGGGCGACAGCGCAAAATTGATTTCTTCCAATGATGGTGTCAACTACACTTATAGAGGCCGTTTTTTCGCACCTAATCAGGTGGTACAAATTGGCTATGAATTATCAGAAAAAGCCCACAGTGCACTGCGTTGGTTGATCCGTCGTCAAGCCTTTAGAACCCCAAAATTAGAATACACGGTACTCGCGTACAGTCAAGACGTGCAGGTGTTGCAACCCTTTCAAGATTCCGTAGACAGCGCTGAAAATTTGAGAGCACTGACTAGGCAGACTATTGAACCGGGTGAACATGAAATTGATTTGGGCATCAATGAGGCAGAACAGCTTAAAAATGCCATTACAGGTTATCAACATCATTTAAATCCAGATGACAAAATCTATGTCCTCGCCTTAGACAATGCGGTGCCTGGCAGACTCGCTATCCAATATTATCGTGAATTCCAGGCAACCGATTATTTTGACAATATTTTGTATTATCACGACACCATGAGTTGGCGACACATGAAAGTGTATTCAAAGGAAGAGCGAGCTAAAACAGGGAAGACTAGTTATATCTATATTGGAGCCCCCCATCCCCGAGACATTGTCAATTGTACATTTGGTGTGGAGCGACAAAATTTTATGGATGTAGGCAGTGATAAATATTACGGTCAACAGCTACAACGTCTCTTGCCTTGTATTTTAGAGCGGGCGAGAATCCCTCAAGATTTTGTGAAAGGTGCGTTCGAGAATGCTGTAACGCCCCTGGGGAAAAGTTATTACAATTGGCAGCGCTGTCTAAGTGTTGCCTGTAGCTTAGCTAGAAAATATTATATCGAAAGGAAACAGGTGGAATACACAATGGCATTAGATAGATCGATTACAGACCGTAGCTATTTGTACGGTAGACTTCTTGCAGTCGCCGAAAAAGTTGAAGGCGATGCGATCCGTAAACAAAGCTCAGGTGATAGCGGAAATAGAGTGACAAATGCAAGACGGTATATGAATATGCTGTCTAAACGTCCCTATTCGACATGGTTGACCATTGAAAAGAAGTTACAACCTTATTTAAATCGCTTGAATCCTGGAGAACGTACCTATTACCAGATACAGTTTCAAAATATCATGTCACTATTTGATTTTGATGATTATAAAGACAACAGAGCCCTCGAAGGCACATTTGTTTTAGGATTCCACTGTCAGATGCAGGATTTTTATACCAAAAAATCAGATGAGAATAGTTCAGCTGAGGTTGAAACCGAAGCGGATGCGGAATGATATTTGCCCTCTAGAAGATTTAATTATAAAGGAGAATAAAAATGTTAGATAAGAAAATCGATTTTGTTGCCATAATTAGCGTGAAAAATGCCAATCCGAATGGTGATCCATTAAACGGTAACAGACCGAGAGAAGATATAAGAGGTTATGGAGAAATCAGCGACGTTGCTCTCAAACGCAAAATTAGAAATCGCTTGATGGATATTGGTGAATCCGTGTTTGTTCAATCAGACGAACGCAATACCGATGGTTATGACAGTCTTAGTACGCGTGCAGCATCAACTATAAAAAAATATGAGAGCAGAGATGATTATGCGAATCAAGCTTGTGAAAAGTGGATTGATGTACGTTCATTTGGTCAAGTGTTTGCTTTTAAGAAACGAAAAATTGACGGTGTGGAGATTAAAGAGGTCTCAGTGGGTGTTCGTGGTCCTGTAACCATCCATCCCGCTTTTTCCGTTGAACCTATTGCAATTGAGGATATTCAAATTACAAAGAGTGTCAACTCTGAACCGAGTGACAAAGGCAAAAGCTCAGATACCATGGGTATGAAACACCGCGTCAATTTTGGTTTGTATGTAACTAAAGGTTCAATAAATTGTCAGTTGGCGGAAAAGACAGGATTTAGTAAAGAAGATGCCGATAAAATTCATGATGCGCTAAAAACATTATTTGAAAATGATGCATCTGCGGCTCGCCCCGAAGGTAGTGTTAATTTAGAAAAATTGTATTGGTTCGAACATGGTTCAAAACTAGGAGATTATCCTACTCTAAAAGTTCACGAATCCATTCAGGTATCACGCAAAGAGGATATTCAAGAGGCAAACAGCATTGATGACTACGAAATTAATGTTGTTCCTCTGGAAGGCTTAGAGCCCGACGTGTATTCCCTTCGCTAAAGGATGAGGGGGCAATATCATGTTACAACTAAATGGGATTCAACATTATGCGTATTGCCCCCGACGATGGGCGTTGATCACTATTGAGCAGGTTTGGCAGGACAATGCAGACACAATGATCGGTCAATATGTGCATAGAAATGTAGACAATCCTTTTTACGAGGAAATCTTCAATAATAAGATAATTAGCAGGTCTGTACCGGTATTTTCTTATAAGTTAGGTATCAATGGGATTATCGATGTCTTAGAATTTCACCGAGATTCAAAAGGTGTCGAACTAACTGGTCATGAAGGTTATTGGCGCCCTTTTATCGTTGAATATAAAAAAGGGCGTCCTGCCAAACAGCGTGCTGACCAGTTGCAAGTGGTCGCACAGGCTTTTTGTCTTGAAGAAATGTATGATATTTGCATAACAGAGGCTGCTATTTATTATGTAAAGCTCAAGAAAAGAGAAAAATTTTACATCAATGATTCTATGAAAAGTGAGGTCAAACAGATTGTGCAACATATGCATGCATTGATTAACGAGGGCAAAACTCCAGGAGCAGAAATAAAGAAAAATTGCCAACTCTGTTCTTTAAAAGATCTTTGTATGCCACGACTAACGATTCGCAAACGTTCAGTAGCTAATTACATTAGCAATAGTTGGGAAATATATAATGAAGAAATACCTGAATAATTTATATATAACACAGCCTGAGGTGAATATAGGTCGAGAAGGTTTAACTCTGGTAATTTATAATGATGATAAAAAAGTCGGTCAATTTCCTGCCCATAACTTTGAAAATATCATTTGCTTCAATTATACGGGGATGAGTCCGGCGGCGATGGCAT
Organism: Clostridiaceae bacterium; assembly: GCA_012520525.1. GTDB lineage: Bacteria > Bacillota > Clostridia > Saccharofermentanales > Fastidiosipilaceae > JAAYOA01. Next base: position 23,020 of record JAAYOA010000044.1, read on the forward strand.
TATGTTTGGAACAGAAAGTCTGTGTATCATTTTTAACTCGTACTGGGAAAATTTTGGGACAGGTGACAGGTCATCCGTCAGGTAATGTGTTGTTAAGACGCGCCCAATATCGTATAGCTGATGATGAAGCATTATCCTTATTATTTGCCAAGCTGTTTATTGAGGCAAAGTTATTTAATTCCATACGAACACTGGCAAAATTTATCAAGGATCATAACTCGAATGAAGCAGTTAACGAAGTAAATCAAATACGGTTTGGCTTAATAAAATCAAGAAAAAGAATTAAAGAATGTAACGATCTCGAATCTTTACGTGGCATAGAAGGTGATACGTCTCGTAATTATTTTCAAGTGTTTAATAAGTTAATTTTGCAACAGAAGCTTGATTTTGTATTTAATGATAGAAGAAGGCGTCCCCCGACAGATCCTGTAAATGCGATGTTATCCCTTACCTACGGAATGACAAGAGTACTTTATGAAAATGCCCTAGTGACTGTGGGTTTAGATCCGTATGTTGGATTTCTACATCGTGATAGACCTGGCAGAAAAAGTTTAGCTTTAGATATGATGGAGGAGTTAAGATCCTACTTGGCGGATCGATTTGTCTTAACGTTAATAAATCGTCGACAAATTACTATAAGTGATTTTTATTTCAAAAAAGATGGAGCTGTATTATTTAATGATGATGGAATAAAAAAGTATTTAGATTTATGGAATAAAAAGTTACAAGAAACCATTACTCATCCATTTTTAAATGAACGTATTAGCATCGGATTGATTCCATATGTTCAATCAATGTTGCTTGCACGTACTTTAAGAGGTGATTTGGACACATATCCTCCTACTATGATAGTTTAAAAGAATAATTCTTCGATATATTTAAAAGTCAAAGGCTAGTTATATTTTATGAATAGAAAAGATCCACAAAATAAGAAAAAATTTGGTGTTCCAGCAATTGTGGTCGCTGTAATAATAGTTGTAGCACTCTATTTTTCACCCAATCATTTAGATCTAGATGGCAAGCTTACAACGCCAGAAGAAGCTCAAAAAGCGAACCAACGCATTGAAGTTCACATTGATCGAGTGGTTGATGGCGATACTATGATCGTTACTTTACCAAGTGGCTTAGAAGAACGAGTGAGATTTATAGGGATTGATACTCCTGAATCGGTTCACCCTGATGAAGAAAAGAATACATTGGGTGGCGACTTGGCTAGTCAATTTACACGTGAACAATTAGAAGGCAAAGATGTCGAACTTGAATTAGATGTGGAATTAAGGGACCAATATAAACGAACACTGGCTTACGTGTGGCTTGATGGTGAAATGTTCAATAGAATATTGCTACAAAATGGTTTGGCAAGAGTCACAACCTATCCGCCAAATGTAAAGTATGCAGACACATTTATAGAAGATCAAAGAAAAGCGAAAGAGGCTAACGTTGGTTTTTGGGAAAATGGTATATTTGGTAATCACGAGAATCAAGAGCAAAGTTCAACGGAAACTATAACAGATTATAAAGATGGGTTAATTCACGGCAATAGGAGAAGCAAAGTATATCATTTGCCAGGACAGCAAGATTACGAAAATATAAGTGAAAGCAATCTTGTCTTTTTTGAAGATGAGGAAAGTGCAATTGCCACAGGTTATAGAAAAGCGGATCATTGATGCTTTGATTGGTTGTTGTATTTATTTTGATCTGGCAAGAAAAAATTAAATAATTTTGATATTATTAAATTAAGAAATAGAAAATCGTTTTAGACTCATTTGACATCTTTATTAGTTATTTAGTATAATCATCGATGTCGCTTTAAAGAGTCAAGCTAACATGGAGAGTTGGCTGAGCTGGTTGAAGGCGCACGACTGGAAATCGTGTATACGTTGATAGCGTATCGAGGGTTCGAATCCCTTGCTCTCCGCCATAATAAGACGCAGGTTATAATACAATCACTTGC
>JAAYOA010000045.1 GCA_012520525.1 Clostridiaceae bacterium
GAGCTCTTACCTCGCCTTTCCACCCTTACCAAAAAATGGCGGTCTATTTCTGTTGCACTTTCCTTAAAGTCGCCTTAACCGGGAACTACCCGGCATCCTCGCCCTATGGAGCCCGGACTTTCCTCACCCGCTGCCTTTCGGCATACGACCGCGATTGTCTAACGCTCTCAGAAAACGATGTTATTATAATTCAAGCCACCATAAACTTCAATTTTAGGGGCCACATCGTCCATTTTAAATTGTTTAGCCAATGGTTCCAATACAACTCGCTCACTGGTATCATGGCCACAAGCCACACACGCAATGCCAAGTCCAGCCATTGACAACATATCATGATATTTTATTTCACCATTTAACAGAAAATCAATCTCCTGGTCTTGCAAAATACCGATCCATTCCCCCGGAAACGAACCGCCAGAAACAGCCAACCGCTCCACCGGTCCATCGGTATCAAAATTGATCATACAGCCACTGGTCAATAGCGTCTGATTAATCGTCCAGGTTAGGACTTTTCTTTGCATTGGATTTGGTAATGCTAGAGCCCTCATACTGCCAGGTCTAACGGTTTTAGGAATGCCCTCAGTCAGTGGACCGTCAAAAATCTTTGTATCTTGAACCTCAAGTTCTGATGGGATCGGTGTCCATTGGGCAGTATAGCCCAACTTAGCTAACAACGCGTCGTTGACGCCACCAACGGCGTTATCTAAATTTGTGTGAGCTGAAAAAACAGCTACGCCATGTTCGATGCATTTTAGAACAAGTTCAGTTTCCACCGATTTATTAGTAATTGTCTGAAGTGGCTGAAAAATCGCTGGATGATGTGTAAAAATGAGATTACAGCCTTTCTCAATTGCCAGATCTAAGACCTGAGGCAATAGATCTAAAGCTAGTATCACCCCCGTTAATTCCCGGTCTTCGCGACCAAATTGTAGACCACAGTGATCCCATGATTCTGCATAATTCAGAGGTGCGATATCATTCATATAATCAATAAATTCTTTAATCCTCATGCTCATTTTCCTCCCGATAAAAATCCGCAATTCGACTCCACAATTCTTCACCACTGCTGGCGGCAATTCTCGCGGCGCGTCGCAATTCTTTAGATCTATAAGCTGGCCAAAGCTGTCGTGTCACTGCATCGTGATACTCATGATGCCTCAATATAGGACCAATATAGATATCCAACTCAAGGTCACTAACCCGATTTTTTTTAAAATTAATCTCGAAATCCTGTTCTCTGTCCTCACTCGTCAGTTCTCTAGCGAAGGTGGTCGGCGACGTGTTATTTCTACGCGAATTCGTATAAGCAGTGTCGACTGCAACATGGATCAGCGGGTAAAAATATCCCTTTGACCAAGCCAATTGCTCATTGCATATCACAAATCCATTTTCAAATAAAAACTTGCGCAACTCAGGGGTAGACTTCATCGGTTGCAAAACCAACTGAACACCCGCAGGCAAATTGGCTTCATTAAGGATATCACGAATTTCCAATCCCCCCATACCCGCAATGACAACCCAATCTGTGGGCAACACATCCGTCTCTCTCAAACCGTTAGCCAACTTAAATTCAAATGCATCAATAAACCCAAAACGACGTGCATGTCGTTTACCTTGTTCCAAGGGACCTTCCTTGCATTCAATTGCCAAAATTTGATTGGTTTTTCCTTGTGCTAATAAATGAAGGGGCAAATAACAATGATCTGCCCCAACATCAACTAATCGTTCAAAATAATTTGGCATAAAATCTATAAGCCGAGCAAGTCGTGGATTGAGTTTTGGTAACTGCATTAATCAAGATAATCCTTCAATTTTTTACTGCGGCTAGGATGGCGCAATTTGCGCAACGCCTTGGCTTCTATTTGACGGATGCGTTCACGCGTCACATTAAACTCGCGCCCCACTTCTTCTAAAGTGCGTGTTCTACCATCATCGAGACCGAAACGCAATCGCAACACTTTCTCCTCACGTGGAGTTAAGGTAGATAAAACTTCTAAAAGTTGTTCCTTTAAGAGAATGAATGCAGCTTGATCAGCAGGTGATGGTGCATCATCATCGGGAATAAAGTCACCTAAGTGACTGTCTTCTTCTTCGCCTATGGGTTTTTCCAGAGAAACAGGTTCTTGTGAAATTTTCATAATTTCCCTGACTTTTTCCACAGTAATTTCCATTTCATGAGCAAGTTCTTCAACTTCTGGTTCGCGACCCAGCTCTTGAATGAGTTGCCGTTGAATACGGATTAATTTATTAATTGTTTCCACCATATGGACTGGAATACGAATTGTCCGCGCCTGATCCGCGATAGCACGGGTAATCGCTTGACGAATCCACCATGTAGCATAAGTACTGAATTTAAATCCTTTTGTATAGTCAAATTTATCTACTGCTTTAATTAAGCCTAAATTACCTTCTTGGATCAGATCTAGAAATTGCATACCTCGACCAGTGTAGCGTTTCGCAATCGATACAACTAGACGCAAATTTGCTTCACATAGATGATCTTTAGCACTGAGATCGCCCTGTTCCATGGCCATGGCTAACTCGCGCTCTTCATCAGCAGTCAACAAGTCAACCCGTCCAATTTCCTTCAAATACATGCGAACTGGATCATCGACATTGATAACCTCATTTTTTAGATGTATATCTAGAGCTGTTTCATAATCATCTTCTTCATCAGTGTTGGCTGTCACTTCGATTCCCATTTCCTCGAGTGTATTGAAAATGGCATCGGCCTCATCCAAATCGAGATCTTTCTCTTCGATGGCATCCATGACCTGCCTATTCTGAATCTTGTTGTCGTTTGCCTTAGCGACAATCGCTAAGCGGTTTACTAAAGATTCGCGTAGTAAATCTACTTCTATTTTAGGTGTCACTTTATTTTTTGTTGTTCTCTTAGCCCTGGTCTTTTTATCACTTGTTTTATCTACAGTTTCCTTCTTTGTAGTTTTCTTCTTAGTCGTCTTTTTAGTTGATTTTTTTGCAGCCGGTTTTTTTGCAGCCGGTTTTTTTGCCGTCTTTTTTTCTGCAGCTGCTTGATCAGCAGTGTCCTTTTCATCCATAGCGGCTACCTGTTCTGTTGACAACTCATCCACAGGTGTCTCTTGAGTTTCTACGGCAGCCACATTTTGTTCTGTTGATGCTTGTTCCATAACTTCTGCTTGATCTTTTTTATTTGCCATATATAACTCCTGCTCTAAATATTTATTTATAATTTTATATATAACTAGCTAAAACTATAACAATTCTAGTCTATTCACCGAGTCTATGTACCCGTTTACTTTCAATTTTTCGTCGCAAATTAATAATTCGACGGGAAATATCATTGCGCTCCTGTTTTAATACCTGTATATCATGATTTAGATCAAAATCCTCCTCATGTCGCACGGCATCAAGTTGGCGATTAAGCCAATCTCTACGCATTTGCAAATAATCTAATCGAATCCTTTCTGCAAGCCGATTGCCATCTTCGACAATTTTTGAAAAAACATATTGCTCCGGAAGAGTCATATATAATTTTGCAATCTTATCTTTTAATCCTTCTTCACCAACTTTAAAATTAGCAGCAATTTCCATAAGGGAACTTGAAGCTAATTCACCAGATTGGGCAAGATGAAGTACTTGAGCTGGAAACCCATCCTCCCTTGCATCGATAAATTCATAGTAGATCGGTACAAAATCTAATTTTTCATATAGCTCCTTATGTTCAGCCAAAAGAGCTAAGAAAGTTAATTCGTCATTTGAAATTTGAGTTGTTTCTATATCAATAACGCCTTCTTTAAAGTCTCCATTCTGCTGCGGACGTGGGGTGAATTTTCTTTCCTGGTTTGAATGCTTTTTCTTCTTCCCACCTGACCGACGCCAACGTTCAACTTCCCGACGTACTGAGTCGACACGAACATTGCCTAAAGTCTGAGCTACTTTATCTACATAGCGATCAAATTGCACGGGACTGCGAATGCTGTCCAAAAGCGCACAGACATCGTCCATATAACCTACATCGTCAAAAACACCATCGACAGTATGTTTCATCCTTACTTGTTCAAATTGAAAGTCCAAAAGTCCCATCGCTCGATCTAAAACAGCTTTAAATCGATCAGAACCATACGCACGGACATAGTCATCTGGGTCTTTGCCATCGGGAATTACAAGAACAGAAACATGAAAATTCTGTCGTTCAAGAAGTTCAAAACTTCGCAAAGCCGCTTGTTGACCAGCTTCATCGGCATCAAATCCGACAATCACTCGATCCTTATAACGTCTTAACAGGCGGACTTGATTTTCTGTCAAAGCCGTCCCTAACACACCGACAACTTGATCAAATCCTGCCTGGTGCAAAGAAAGAACGTCCATGTATCCTTCGACCAGTATGATCTCCCTGGCTTTCGTTCTCTTAGCTAAATTAAGACCATAGAGAATTTGTCCTTTGCTATAAATTGGTGTTTCAGGTGAATTAATATATTTGGGCATTGAATCGTCGAGACTTCTCCCACCAAATGCAATAATCCGTCCCATTGTGTCAATGATAGGAAACATCAATCGTCCGCGAAACAAATCGTATGGTTTACCATGCTTATTTTCTCTAAACAATCCGGTCAATCGAAGCTCATCATCGCTGTAACCCTGGTAAACCAGATGGTCATACAAATCCTGCCAACCTTCTGTCGCATAACCCAGACCAAAGGTCACGATGGTGTGACCAGAAATGCCTCGTTCTTTAAGATAAGATACCGCTTGCCTCCCTTTAGAAGAGCGTAAATTCAAATAGAAATGTCTGGCGGCCTCGGTATTAGCCATAACCAATCTTTTTTTCAGATGGTCGCGCTGCTGTTGTTCGGCATCTCCAGTTTTGGGCAGACGTACATTGGCTCGTTCTGCCAAAATTTGGGCAGCTTGATAATAAGGTATTGTTTCAATCTCTTGGATAAAGTTAATGACGTTGCCGCCTTTATGGCAGCCAAAGCAATAAAACATTTGTTTACTAGGCGACACACTAAATGAAGGTGTCTTTTCATTATGAAAAGGACACAGACCAAAAAAATTGGCTCCGGTCTTCTTTGTCAAATTAACATATTGTTCGACAACTTCGACAATATCATTTTTAACTTTTATTTCTTCTAAAATATCCGCTGGGATTTGTCGGAAATTCGTCATGCAACACCTCGCATACTTATATACGACATCTCCACATTAAAATACTCTATTTAATTGTAAATAACTTGTAAATCATTCCGAAAGTCGCTTTGCTTCCAACCAAAGTGCACATTCGAGTCGTTTACGCGTCAATTGACAGCCGATTTCGTAAACACCATTTAAATCTCCTGTCGCATGCCAAGCATTAGCTGCGCAGCCGCCGCTACAATAATACTTCGCCCAACACTCCTGGCAATCAGGCTTATCTGGTAAAATAAGCTGTGCAAAAGCTTCAGCATGAGGCATCGTTAAACTGCCATAGACGTCATTTAAATCGACTTCGTGTACATTGCCCATGATAAATTCCTTTTCACCGACAAATTGATGACATGGATAAATATCTCCTGCGGGAGTAACCGCACAATATTCTGTTCCAACGCCACAACCTTTTAGACGTTTGTAGAGACAGGGACCTCCAGTCAAATCAATATTAAAGTGAAAAAAATTATAGGCATTCTGCGTGCCTTCTTTACTTAAAAGATCTTCCGCCAGTCGTTCATACTCCAACATAATCTCTGGTAAATCTTCTTCCCGGATCTCATAGCCCGAGCCCGGTGGTGCAACCACTGGCTCCATAGACAACTGCCTCATTCCGAGGTCCGCCATATGAATCACATCTTTGGAAAAATCGGGAAAAAGACGGGTAAAAGTTCCTCTGACATAATGCTCCTTGTCGCCTCTTCTTTCAACAAAACTTTTAATATGAGGCATAACTACATCGTAGGAACCACGATTACCTGCATTAGGTCGCATCTGATTTTGAACTTCAGGTCTACCGTCAAGACTCAACACAACATTTTTGAAATGCTGATTAATATATTCGGTTTTATCTTCGTCCAATAAAACACCATTTGTCGTGATAGTCAGACGCAGCTCTTTTCCGTGTTTGGGACCTTCCTTCTCACAGTAATCAACGAGTTCAGTGACCACAGGCCAATTGAGTAAAGGCTCTCCGCCAAAAAAGTCAACATCTAAGTGAATTCGGTTGCCCGATGCTGCAATTAAAAAATCAATGGCTCTGCGACCAGTCTCCACATCTAAAAGAGATCGATCTCCTGTGCCGAAGTCACCGGTACCTGCAAAGCAATAGCGGCAACGCAAATTACAGTCATGACAAATGTGCAGACACATCGATTTAATGACAGGTTGATCAGGGTATAGTTGCTCCAAAGAAACATCTATATCCGAAGCAAACAGGACACCCTCTGATTTTAACGTCTCTATGTCATCCAAACAACGGTTCGCCTCAGCAATTGATACGTCGCAAGCTGCACCGATCGCCTCCACAGTTTCTTCCGTTGGGCGCTTCCCACCTTCATCGATAAAGGCCTTGAGGCAAGCTGCTGCTAGTTGATCTAGTTCAAGCAAAGCCTGGGATTCAGTGTCATAAGCCAAGGTATCTGCTTTGAATTGAAAAATATGTACCAATGATCATTCTCCTAGATATATGTTCTGTAACGTGAAAAATAGAATAGCTTCTGCTATTCTATTTCTCCCCATCTTTTAAATGCTACTCAAATAAATTGACGGTCTTTAAAATTCTTTAACCATCATCCTAAATATAAATCCTAGGAATCAGTCGCGTTTAATCTGTTCGCACTTTTGATTAGCAACTGTGCAGCTTGTCTTGCATGCGGACTGACAAGATGTCTGACATTCACCACAAGCAGCGCCGCCCTTGCGGATTGTTTTGTTTACTGAATTAAGAATTTTAATATTTTTCATGATACAACTCCGTTCTAAGTTTGTAACAAGTGTAATCTCTTTAATCTTAATATATAAACTTTTTTGTCTCTTGTAAATTAGTCATCTTTCTTAAAGCGACTAAAGAAACCTTTCTTCTCTTCTGGTTTCTTTTCAGTGCCAGCTTCTGCAGCCGCCTTCGCCGCTGCAATGGCCTCAGGCTTCATCACTTCACTGATGGCATCTTTGCGGAATGTCAGCAAACTGTTCGCAACACTAGTTGAAATTGTAACTTCATCTCCAGTGATGTTAACTACTTTTCCTATAATGCCGCCAATTGTCATAACCTGATCGCCGACTTCCATTGCATCCCGCTTGGCTCGCTGTTGTTTTTCACGTTTTTTCTCCGGACGGATCATAAAAAGATACATTAATCCTATGATTAATACCGGGAACAGCAGAACACCAAATCCTCCGCCTTGTCCACCTCCAGTGGCAATCAGCGGAAGACTAAAAGAAGCAATTGACATGATCGAACCTCCTCGAAACACACGTGTACTTAAGTTGTACAGAAATTGAATAAATTTTAAATAATAATGGTTAGGATACCACGCTTATACTATCTTTGTAAATAAAATCAATCATTTTATGCTTAAATTATTAAATTACTAGATCTCATATCCGTATTCAGCAAAAAATTCATCTCGGAAACTAGCCAATCTATCTTCATAGATTGCTTGTCTGATCAGCTCCATCAAGTGCATTAAAAAATAAACATTATGATAAGAGGTAAGGCGTAACCCAAACATTTCATTTGCTTTTATCAGATGACGAATATAACTTCTTGTGTAATTTTTACAAACATAACAGTCGCACTTGTCATCTACGGGAGTGAAATCATCGGCGAACTGCAAATTGCGAATAATCATGCGACCTTTAGATGTCATAACTGTGCCATTTCGTCCCAGTCTCGTGGGTAGAACACAGTCGAACATATCGATGCCCCGAATTGCACCTTCCACAAGATAATCCGGACTACCTACCCCCATCAAATAACGAGGTTTATTTGCCGGCATAAGGGGAACAACAGCTTCTAACATTTCATACATCAGTTCTGCCGGTTCGCCCACACTAAGTCCGCCAATTGCATAACCTGGCAAATCAAATTGGAGAATGTCTCTTGCACTGCGTTGGCGCAAATCAGCATACATACCTCCTTGTATTATACCAAAGAGCGATTGTTTTTGACCTGATGGGGATTCGTCATGACGTTTTACACAGCGTTCTAACCAGCGTGTCGTTCGCTCCAAAGACTCTGTAACATAGGCACGATCAGCGGGGTAGGGTGTACATTCATCAAACGCCATTATTATGTCAGAACCCAGTGCATGCTGAATATCCATAGATAGTTCTGGCGTCAGTGTGTGACGGGAACCATCTATGTGAGATTTAAAATTAACACCTTCCTCAGTGATGTGACGGCGATCAGAAAAGCTAAAAACTTGAAATCCACCACTGTCGGTAAGAATCGCCCGATCCCAGTTCATAAATTTATGTAGACCACCAGCGCGCTCAATGATATCGTGACCCGGACGCATCCATAAGTGGTAGGTATTCGATAAAATGATTCCAGCCCCCGTCGCCTTTATTTCCTCAGGAGCAAGTCCCTTTACTGTAGCCTGCGTACCGACGGGCATAAATGCTGGTGTCTCAAATGATCCATGCGGGGTATGAACAACACCGGCTCTTGCCCCTGTCTGCCGACAGACATGTTTAAGTTCATAGGTCACCATTGCAGACGCCTCCTCGCGAGTCTCTGTAGTCATATTATCAATTCCTTTCGGATGAAATATTTAGAAATATATTAACAAAACGAGTTAAACAAGTCTTATCATACAATATATCAACAACTATTTTTAGCCAAAATTCTGCCCTATCGGCAACGGTCTTCTGTTTTTTGACAATCTTCTGTTTTCTAAAAAATATGATTGATATAAGATAAACAGAATATTTTTCGAATTTAAGCTTTGTCTTTAGGCAAATCAGGGGATTCATTCTTAGTGACAAACATGGCATCGCCAAAACTAAAAAAACGATAATGTTCTGCGACGGCATGTTGATAGGCAGCCATAACATTTTTATAACCGCCAAATGCTGCTACTAACATAATAAGCGTGGACTCAGGCAAGTGAAAATTTGTCAAAAGTGCATCCATGATTTTAAAACGGTATCCCGGATAAATAAATATATCGGTATACCCCGATGCTGGTTCAATCAAGCCATCCTCTTTAGCAACACTTTCAACGACACGACAAGATGTCGTCCCTACACAGATGACACGCGCTCCTTCTCTTTTCGCCTTATTCATTAGATCACAAGCTTTTTGTGTCAGTTCAAAGTACTCACTGTGCATATGGTGGTCGGATAAATCCTCTGCTTTAACCGGTCTAAAAGTTCCTAACCCAACGTGCAGTGTAAGATAAGCAATTGACACCCCCATATCCTTTAATTCCATTAAAAGTTCTTCGGTAAAATGAAGACCTGCAGTGGGAGCAGCACTAGACCCATTGTGTACGGCATAGACAGTCTGATACCGCTCTGGATTTTCTAATTTTTCATGAATATATGGAGGCAAAGGCATGATGCCTGCCTCATTTAGGACTTCCTCCCAAATTCCAGAAAAATTAAATTCTACTTGTCTATTGCCATCTGGCAACACTTTTTTTATAACGGCCGTCAAACGTTCAGGAATAAACTCTACCTCAGCTCCTGCTTTGAGTCTCCTACCCGGTCTACAAATGACCTCCCACTCTGTGGTAGACAGGCGTTTTAATAGTAAAAATTCAACCGCTGTCTCACTGTCAACTTTTCGCCCTAACAATCGTGCTGGAATAACACGCGTATCATTTAATACCAGACAGTCGCCCGGATGCAACAATGTCTTTATATCTTTAAAATGCCGGTCCTTTATTGCGCCTGTCATCCCATCTAAAGTCAATAACCGACTACGATCTCGATACTCCGTCGGATGTTGAGCAATATAAGATATAGGTAAATCATAATAAAAATCACTTTTTTTCACTTTACGCCTCTTTTTGTGACTTAATTTAGTGCTAATTAATGTATAGTAACTTAAGTTCTATCGGTCGATTCTATCACTCTAATATTGATCTCACAATTCAACTAGACGTAACCTAATTTTCGAAGCATAATGAATCATATTATAAGATAGTTAAGATTAAAAAGGTCTAAATCGGAGGCAACATATGGAAATCATCATATGTGGCGGTGGTAAAATTGGTGAAACCCTCTGCCAAGTATTGGCACAAGAAGATCACAACATCGTCCTCATCGATAAAAATAGAAACAAACTAGAGAGACTAATTAACAATATAGATATCGCAGGCGTCTGTGGCGATGCCGTTCTCTACGAAACACAAATCGAAGCTAATGTGTCTGATTGCGATATTTTTATTGCCGTGACCCCTTCAGATGATTCTAACTTGATCGCTTCAATTACGGCTAAAGCACTAGGCGCCAAACGCATTATTACGCGAGTTCGCAATCCCCAATATATGCATCAAACCCAGTTCTTTGCCGAATCATTAAAGATTGACTATATAATTAATCCCGAACTAGAGACAGCTCGCGACTTGGCTCGTATGATTCAGATGCCCGAAGCAATTTCGGTGGAACATTTCAATCACGGCAGAATTAATATCGTTAATTTATCAATCCCGGAAGAAAGTTTTTTGGATGGATTAAATGTCATTCAATTTCGACAACACTTTCCAAACGTATTAATTTGCATAATTAAAAGTAACGGTACAATTACAATTCCAGTTGGTAATGACATTATAAAAGCAAATGACAACATCTACGTCACTGGGCAAATCAATGATATTCGTCATTTGATCCAAAAATTATATGGCACACGGCGACGCATCCAATCAGTCATGATCGTTGGTGCAGGTCGGATCACCAATCATTTAATTCCTCGCTTGGAACGTTTCGGACTTGACATCGCTGTCATCGATATCAATGAAAACATTTGCCGTCAAATTGCTGCCGAATATCCTCATATTATGATGATCCATGGCGACGGAACCGATCAAAGGCTTCTCGCCGAAGAACGGGCCGATGCCTATGATGCATTAATTTGTTTAACAGGGATCGACGAAGAAAATTTAGTGCTTGCGATTTACGGCTCACAAATGAATATTGGCAAGACCATCGCCAAGGTCAATCGCACTAACCTTCTCCAAGTTTTAAATTTACAAGACAAATTGTCCGTTGTAACTCCCCATCAAATTATAGCTAACAAAATAATTCGCTATGTTCGCTCTGTGGCAGATTTAGAACACGCTAATATCGAAGGTCTCTATCGCTTGGCAAGCGGCAAGGTAGAGATGATTCAATTTCACGTATCTGACGAATGCCTTGCGATTGGAAAAACTTTGATGGAACTACCTACAAAGCCTAATGTCTTGATTGCAGTAATTGTTAGAGATGATGAACTTATTTTGCCAAGTGGTAACAATAAGATTAAATTCGGTGACAGGGTTTTGGCCATTACAACATTGACTGATGTCAGTCACTTGGACGATTTATTCGAGTTCGAATAATTGCAGTATTTGTTAATAAAGCTGGTAGCCTTCGACCAATTCTAAAGTATAAACATATAAGACCAGCTTAGTCATGAGGTTATTGTATGAATTATAGTGTTTTGCGCTATACGATCGGTAAAATATTACGCATTGTTTCTCTGTTGATGATATTGCCATTAATCATTGCATTTATTTATCAGGAACCGCTGCGCAATAAAATTGCATTTGCTTTAACAGTTGTCATTACTTATATTTTTGGTTGGTTACTCAGTTTGCGCCGACCGGAAGACAACCACTACTTTGCCAGAGAAGGTCTCGCCATCGTTTGTATATCTTGGTTTTTGTTGTCATTTTTCGGCGGACTGCCTTTCTTTATTAGTGGCGAGATCCCCAATCTTTTAGACTCGTTCTTTGAGGCAGTCAGTGGATTTACTACTACTGGGGCGAGCATTATCCCAAACATCGAATCAATCAGTCACTCGTTATTATTTTGGCGGAGCTTTACCCACTTAATCGGTGGTATGGGAGTACTTGTCTTTACACTGGCAGTCCTGCCTAAAGCCAGCCATGACACTGTACATATTATGAAAGCTGAAGTTCCCGGTCCATCTTTTGAAAAATTATTATCAAAAGTCAGGGATACTGCACGAATTTTATATGCGATTTATATTTCGATGACAGCTATACTAATTATTATTTTAATCATCTGTGGTATGCCTGTCTTTGATGCCGCCATTCACGCCTTTGGCGCTGCGGGTACAGGTGGATTTGGCATAAAATCTAATAGTGTCGCCTACTACAATAGCCCAATTATTGAATATGTATTGGGAATCGCTATGCTGTTATTTGCCTGTAATTTCAATTTATATTATCTACTGTTGATAAAAGAATTTAAACAAGTGGCAAAAAATGAAGAGATTCGTTGGTTTTTTGGCATTTTCGCTGGCGCAGTAATTCTCATTTTTATTAATCTCGCACCCAACTATGACGGTAACTATTTAAATCTATTTAGAGACGTATTTTTCACCGTTGCATCGATTCAGACCACAACGGGTTATTCAACGGTCAATTTTGGCGATTGGCCAACTTTTTCTCACGTAATCTTATTGGGCGTTATGTTTGTGGGAGGATGTGCCGGATCAACGGCCGGCGGTATTAAAGCAAGTCGTATTGCTATATATATTAAACAAGCTTTCGGTCACTTAAAACAAACTATAAGTCCTAATAGGACAATCGTATTAAAGCAAGAACGACGCCCATTAAATCAAGACGCACTTATCAGTTCTGGTAATTATCTTGCTCTATACACATTTAGTTTTATCATTTTCTTGATTATTGCTTCCATCAATGCACCGGATTTTTTGTCTTCTTTTAGTGCAGTTGCGGCCACTTTAAATAATATTGGTCCCGGTCTCGGCGTCATAGGACCTGCTTCCTCCTACGCCAGCCTCAGCAGTCTATCAAAGGCAACCCTGTCCGTTGCCATGATTGCCGGTCGTCTTGAAATTGTACCCGTTTTAGTTATGTTCTCACCGCGTATGTGGAAGCGCTATTAAATTAATTTTTGAAAAATACTAAAACTAAATCGCGAATAAGGCAATCAATTCGCTCCTAATAATGTCCTCTTCGATCCTAGGAATCCTCCCTAGGAACTTATTCATCAAGGGAACCCGAACGATAGCCTTCTAAATCTAATGTGACATAACGAAAACCATTTTCATGCAATTTTTCGAGGATCTCGCACCTATGATCGACAAGCTCAGCCAGTTGGTGGACGTCCACTTCAATTCGAGCGATATCTCTGTGAGCTCGCACTCGCACATTAAAAAACCCCAATTCGCGCAACGCAGCTTCACTCTTGTCGATGCGCTGTAAAAGCTTTTGGTCCAGAAATTCGCCATAAGGTACCCGAGTAGCGAGGCAAGGTGCCGCAGCTTTGTTTGACATAGGTAGACCATAATGGGAAGCAAGAGCCCTTACATCCTTCTTACCCATACCTAGCTCACGCAACGGACTGCGCACCCCAAGTTCCTGTAACGCTTGCATGCCGGGGCGCTTATCAGGGTCATCATCGGCATGAGTTCCATCTAAGACCATAGCTGCGCCACAAAACTCTTGGAAATTTATTACCTCTGAAAAAAGAGTATATTTGCAGTGATAACAGCGGTCAGGGGGATTGTTTGCTATTTCTGATATTGAAAATTCATCAAATTCAAGGACGGTAAAAATGGCTCCCCATTCTTCGGCTCTGAGTTTCGCTTCACTCTCCATACCACTTGGATTTAGCTTTGAACGCAAAAAAACAGCCTGAACTGGCGGGTCATCTGGGCTCCGCTGTCGGCATGCTGCGTAAAGTACCAGCGCACTGTCGACACCTCCTGAAAAGGCAACAACAATTCCAGCCGGAATGACTGATCTAAGCCATTCAGATAAGATTTGGTCGAGATGGAGGATGCCCAGATCAGCCTTATTTTGTATATTATGATTTGACTGTTCAAGCGTCATATTAAGTAATCCTTTTCCATACCAGTCAGACCGGCTTAGGAATCCTCGACAATGGCAATACATTCACATTCGACCAGAGCACCCTTCGGAAGCGCACTTACTTCAACACAAGACCGCGCTGGTTTGTGTTCACCAAAAAATGCCGCATAAACTTCATTTATTCCAGAAAAATGATCGATGTCAGTTAAAAATACCGTGGTCTTAACCACATCTTCTTTCTGGGCTCCGGCAGCTTTTAAAATTGCTTCCATATTTAAGAGGGCGTGCATCATTTGATCAACGGCAGCCGAAGGCAATTCCCCTGTCATCATATCAATTCCCAACTGACCCGATAAATAAATATGTGATCCAACTTGTCGTGCTTGTACATAAGGACCAAGCGCCTGGGGCGCCTGGTCCGTGTGAATTATTTTATGATTCATGATGTTTAACTGTCCTTAAGTTTTTCTCAACTATTTTATAATCTTTATGCTTTGATTGATGGCAAGGTAGAACCGCCGTAGGGCATAATAAGCACACTGGCATCGTCGCCCAAATCTTTTAACGCGCGCTGATACGCCGTCTCCAAATCAGGCGCATATTCTAAATTAATCTTCTCGACAAAATCCTGTTCAAGGTCAGACACCAATATGACGCGACAACGCTGTAGCACCATAGATATTGCTGCCGCCTTATGACCGCCTAAGACAAATGTTTCTTTTATTTTTTTAACCATTTCATCGGGCGTATAATTTAACATCCACTCTTCAAAATGAGGTTCACCTAGACCCTCGGAACAGGCTGCGGTCCAGATAATAATACCACCGTCACGGACGGCATTTTTGGCATTGTCTAGAGCCTTTTGAGCTTGATAAACGTTAATATCCTTGGGATAGCCTCCCGGCGAAACAATGACGATGTCGCAAGCTTTGTCCAACTCTTTCTTATAGAGTTGATCGAGATATTTGCAAGCTTCGCGATGGGCATCAATGTAGTGACCTGCAGCACTATAAATTATTTCTTTTTTCTCATTCAAAACTACATTTACGATAAAGTCGATATTGACATACTTTGTTATGTCATCCATCTCTTCACGTATCGGATTGCCTTCAATTTTACCAGCTATGGCTTCGGGCAATACCATCATGCGATGGTTTGATTGAATGGAATCGTGGGTTGCCACGCCAGGCATAATAGCCTTGCCACCACCACTATATCCCGCAAAATAATGGAATTCTACATTGCCTAAACAGATCACGCGATCGGCTTCGACAACAGGTGTAAAAATGTCTACCACGGTGCC
>JAAYOA010000046.1 GCA_012520525.1 Clostridiaceae bacterium
CGTATGAGGATGCGTTGCAAAATGGTTTGGAAGCTTTGGGTGTCGATCAAACAGCTGACGTCAGCTGTTTGATCGACACCCAAAGCTTCCAAACCATTTTGCAACGCATCCTCATACGTCTTGCCTGTTGCTTCCACCCTCTGTCTCATCTTCGTCATCTTCCCTTTCGCTTTTTATTACTCTTCTTGTTTGAACTCTTTTTCTGTCCTGACTTCGACACAGACTTGCCGTCTAACAGTGTAGTTGATTCGTCCACAGGACCGACTCCTGGAGCAACTAAGGATTTACCTTTTCCTCTGCGCAAATCTGCATTTGTAAGACCTTCCTGGCGACGATTGGCGTACGTGGGTTTTGTGTATAGGAAGTAAAATAAGACCTGTTGAACCAGTGCCATAAAGTTACCAGCAATCCAATACAGACCCATCGCCGCTGGCATAGCGAAAACTGTAAACAAGGTAAAAATTGGCATAATCCATTTCATGGAACTAGTCATGCCTTGCATAGCAGGCGCATCGCTAACCGATCGGGCAGGATTATTTTTGGCTAATTCCTTTTCTTCACGTATTCGCCAGTACATAGGATTGGTCCACTCTTGAATTTTAGAAACTAAAAAAGTAGTGATAACAGCAATAACCGGAATAATCAATAGCGGTAGATATGTGGACATATCTGCACCGAATAAATCACTAGGTTTCCACGATGGCTTAAGACCTAAGTTTAAGCCAAGGAAATTTAAATCAATGAGTTCGCCTGCCCGTATCCATCCGTTATTAACTGACTCGGCAAAAGCAGCTGGATTGTGCTGCAACGTATTAAGCAAAGGAATGTTCTGCGTCACTACCATCTTGGCTTCTTGGTCCGTCAAAAGACCATGATTGAGTAATAACTGTCCCATTGCCGATAAATTTCCATCGCTTATGCCCACAATATATTTTAGAGGGGCAGTGAAGATACGGAAAATAGGCCAAATTAAAAATAACTGTAGAACCGACAAGAGACAGCCACCTGACTGGGAGATGCCGTGTTTCTTCATCAACTCCATCTGTGCCTGTTGAAGCCCAGCCTTGTCATCTCCATAGATACGCGCTAATTCTTGTTGGTCACGACTCAAGCCCTGGGTCTTTAACATATTCTTATGTTGTTTTACGTTCAAGGGCAATAAAAGCGCTCTCAATAAAATTGTAAATAAAATGATGACAACGCCATAATTTTGTAGAAATGTGTACAGCTGCAGCATGAGCCAACCAAATGCCGTGTAGAGGGGACTCAAAATACTGCCTGTGACAATCATTGACGTCAGTGTTCCCATAATGCTCCTCGTTTATTAGACAATAATGCGACAACAGTGAAATAATTTGACACTTTGTCATGCGTCGGTCGTCACGATATGACGAACGCTGTTGATCTGAACAGCGATTATATGGCAGCTAAATCTTGGACAAACACCTCAGAGATCCAAATTCATTGCCTGGAATTGGATCTCGCTAAGGAACAGGATCATAACCGCCTTTACTAAAAGGATTGCACCGCAAAATACGCCAGCCGCCGAGCAAAATACCGCGCAAAGCACCGTATTTTGTAATGGCATCGATAGCGTACTCTGAACATCTCGGCACATACTTGCATGTCGACGTCGGACGCGCAAAAATGCGCTGATATTGTCTGATCATCTTTATGCAAAATTCCTTCATCATCAATTGTTTCCTATTTCTTCTTAATGATCACATTCTGCGCTCGTAGGCTCTAACGGGTTTTGGCTTATTAAAAGACCAGCTCGCTGTAATAAACCTCCCAGATCATTGTAAATTGTTTGAAAGGAGGGCATATTTTTTCCCTTCTTTGCAAGCAAGACAATGTCCCAACCGGACTCTATATCGTCCTGATAGCGACGATAACTCTCCCGCAAAAGTCGCTTCAAATGATTTCTAACGACGGCTCCTCCAACTTTCCGAGGGGTCGTAACGCCGAGGCGATTGATGCCGTGGGAATTGCGATAATAATAAAGGTTGACTGATTTAGAACGCAACTGTTTACCGCGGCGAAAAACCCGTGAAAATTCATAGTTCTTTTTTAGCACAACCGTTTGTGTCATTAAAATCCCTAAAAAACAAAGACCACTTTTGTGGCCTTTGCATTGACTCATGCAGTCAGCTTCCTACGACCTTTTAAGCGACGGCGTTTCAATACCATGCGACCCGAAGAAGTTCTCATGCGTTTACGAAAACCGTGTTCACGTTTGCGCTGACGTTTCTTCGGCTGAAATGTTCTTTTAGGCATATATATTCTCACCTCCGTGTAAAACCCAATAATGAACGAATTATACAGTCTTTCACCTTATCTTGTCAATATCTGACCAATATGCTTTGGCAGCAGTCAAGTCTCCTTCGGCCTCGTCAACTAATTTTGTGAGATGTCTCATGATTGTCCTCCGTTTGGTGGGGGATAACTCTCGTAGCAAAAGTTCCTCGCGGCAAGCCTTTAGCCAATCCGCTGCCTCACCCCATATTTGTGGAACAGCTGTGAGTACACGCTGTTTAATCGCCCTGCTTAATCCTGGAACACCTCCGGAATGAATACCTATTGTTAACGAACCTCTGCGTAGAGCAGCCATTAACTCTACACAGATTGTACCCGGAACTGAGGCATCGCCAACTCGATCTTTCTCCCTACATATTGATCGCCTAATCGCCGGGGTAGCTGCATTGACTAGGACGTTGGCAGTACCTGCTGCCTGTGCTATGCCAACATTTAATTCAGTCTCACTAGACATAGGAATAATCAACAAGAACTGTCGCCACCACATCGGTTTAATGAATTTCAAATATGAGAATTTAAAATACCAAGGCAATCTAAAATGCTTTATGCTTTGAATATTACTAAAACTATCTGCGAGGGGCTGTTGCAAAAATTGCTGCGGAGATAACGAAAGTGTGTGTCTATCGATGCCTGCTAATTGGTCTTCTTGACAATCATCAGCTGTGATCTGCCACACCCGCGCTCCCTGCCGACAAAAATCACCAGCCCGGCGCCAGCTTGCCTCGCCACCACCAATGATCAAGACATCGACATCGGACACATTTAACATCAGTGGTATGTAACCCATTTTCTACTATTCCTTTGTATAATTTCAATTCACTGCAGGATTTATTGTACATAATTATATGTCATTAAATAAAATCCTTATACCCTATTATAACCAAGAAAAACCTGCAGCTTAAGGTAATCCTAAGACTGCAGGTTCTAATCAAATTAAATAAAATACTATGCTTCTGGTTTCTGACCTGTGATGCTAAACATCGTGTAATGATGAGGCTTGCGTTCGATCATCTTATCGCCCTCATAGCATTTTTCGATCAGAATATTTTCTAGACCACAAGCTTCGAATTGTTCCTTTAACCAGGTGCGATCAAACCCGTTGTGGCCTGTAAAGTTGATACTATCGCCGTGGAATGTGCCGTCATCGGTATCCAACTCAATTAAAGAGAAAAGACCACCTGGTTTCAAATATTTTAAAAGCATTTTAATACCAGCAGCCACATCATCGATGTGATGGAATACCAAGCTGCTCAACACACAATCGACCATTTCTGGAATGTCTTCGATGTCGTCGATGGGCTTAATATTTTCAATGCCCCGGTCCGTCAATTTTTCTTTAAATTTTTCGACCATGGGCTTCGACTCATCATAGGCGTAGACAACATCTACGGCTGGACCTACTTCTATTGTAACAAGACCAGTTCCAGCGCCATAATCGAGAATGCTCTTTGGAAACGTTGGATATTTTTTCCACTGTGCGACCAAATGTTCACCTAAAACTTTTGCACGTACCTCTTTTGAGCGAGTATCATAATTTTTTGCCCGTTCATCAAATCCCATATGAAACCTCTTCCTATCAAACTTTAATTAATGAAATTTATTTGATTGTAATATGTGTAACCATTTTAAAATTAGACAACTAATTGGATTAATTCATATCATATACCCTAATGGCAGGTTTCGCACATATTTCTTAAAGGAAGGCAAATTTAGTTAAACAATGGACATGATTTTTTCAACAGCTTTAGCCGTTGTCGTTTCAGGCATCAATTCATAGCCCACAATGCCCTGATAGTTGCTATCTGCCAATGCTTGATAAATACGGGGATAGTGAATCTCGCCGGTACCGGGCTCATGACGACCAGGACAATCAGCCACATGGACATGACCAATTACGTCGACATATTGGGCAATAGTGTTACACAGATTACCCTCATTTAATTGCATATGGTATACATCGTAGAGAATATTAAGTTTATCCGAACCTATCAATCGACACATTTCGGCTGCAACCTGGGTGTTGACCAAATAGTTGCCAACGTGATCTGTAATGATATTCAGACCTTCTAAATTTAATCTGATATCATTTTTCTCTGCCAGTTCAGCACAGCGTTTCAGCATATCAAACATATTGCAAGTCTTAACGGTGTCGCTTAAATCGCGATAATCACAAATAACTTTGCCACCTTCTCCCAGCCCATTGGAGTGAATGGTCAAACTTAACGCACCGACAGTTTTGGCAGCTGCGATAGAAGATTCTAAGAACTGCAAATATTCATCGTTGTGCTGCGGATCAATCAAAGATAGTTCTGCATCACCATTAAAGCCACAGATGCCGATCTCTGCTGCTTCCGCAGCCTTACGCACGGCTTTTAAGTCTTTGTCTGTCCAACTCCAAAATTCGACATAGTCAAACCCATCCTCTTTGGCCGCGGCGAAACGTTCCAAAAATGGAATTTCAAAGTACATTGGTTCAATACATGCGCTGCGTTTAAATTTCATAATCTTTACCTTTCCCATGAGTCGATGCCCATGTTTTTCATACACGGGCATCGTGCTTTGACTCACATTATGTTTGAATATTTTTATAGCAATCTGTCTTATTTAATAAGATTAATTATTTCATATAATATCGAGCATTTGTGAAAATAATTCTAATTATTCAATGTAATCAGCCATATTCTCCGGAGTAACTGGAATGAAGGGGATATATACTTGAGGTGGAACTTCTTCGCCGTTGGCCATCAATACAGCAGCACGGATTCCACCAGCACCCTGACCTTTTGCGTCCTGGAAGACGGTCATAGCGAGATCACCGGCCTGCATTGCCTGTAGGGCTGCCTGGGTAGCATCAATTCCTACAACAGGTTTTTCAGAAGGATCAATTCCAACACTCTTCATAGCTTCGATAGCACCCAATGCCATTTCATCATTGTTGGCAATGACACAGTCGAAGTCAGGATTGGTGCCAAGATAGGTCTGCATCTTGTTTTGTGCTTTAGCCCGATCATATTCGGCGGTATCTTCATAGACACACTCGACATTCAGACCACTGGCTGCCAGTGTATCATGGGCTGCATTGGTACGAGCTGTAGTATGGTTAAGGCCTAGTGTACCTTGTAACAACACATAATTTACATTCTCTTGACCTTTAGATTTGAAATAATCAGCGATAAATTCACCTTGGAATTGACCGGCCTGCAGTTCATCAGATCCAACTTTTGTTGCATTAGTGCCTGTGAGATCCATTTCAGGAACGATATTGACAAAGACAACGGGTGTCTCTCCTGCAGCCTCGATAACCTGTTGAGCATTTTCAGTTTTTGCTAACACGCAGATGATTGCATCCACACCTTGGGCAACGAAGTTTTGGACATGTCCCAACTGGTCGTTGGCATTGTTGTTTGCATCAACGGATGTGATCTCACAACCCATAAGTTCGGCGTTTTCAATAACAGCGCTCTCTAATTGACTTAGGAACTGGTCGCGCCAACCAATTGTTAAGCCAAATTTATAAGGCTCATTGGGAATAACTTCACCTAAATCGTCATTGACATTACTTTCGGCCAATTCTGCATCAGCAGCATCTGCCGGAGGCGCATCAGCTTCTGTCTCAGCTTCAGCATCTGCTTCGGTATCTGCAGCAGCTGTTGTCTCTTCCGCGGCTGCAGTTGTCTCTTCGGCATCAGATCCGCCACCACAGGCAGCCAGACCGAGAACCATTGCGCCAGCCAGCAAGGCGGCAAAAATACGTTTTTTCATGATTTTTCCTTTCTTCCTTTTGTTTGTTCTTTTTCCTTTTCTACTATTTTTCAAAATATGGCGTCACAGGACGCGCATAAAGTGAACAGAATCGGTCTTCAATGGGAAGACTTGATGGGGTATATATAGTTGTCGCTGTGTGATGTACACCACTGGGTAGTGGTTGGTCTAAGGACAAGTGTTGGGAAAGAACTTCCACCGCTGTATAGGCTTGATCATATAAATTTTGATCAATACAGTAATCTAGAATGCCATCTCTCATAAATTGGTCATTAACATCAGACCGGTCGTGAAATACAATCAAGGTATCGTCTTGCCTATTTAATGTTTTGACTGCTTCAGCACAAGCGACGACACTTTCGTTTGCCATATAGATCCCTTGCCAACCGGAGTTCTTTTTTAAAAATTCTGTCACACATTGGTAAGTCTCTTCATAATTGTTATGGCATTCTCGAACATGTAATTTCTGTTTTGAGAATCCTTTTTTTGTTATGCTGTCAATAAAGCCTTGAGTTCTCGCAGTGTGACCTGTATATTTATAACTTCCTAAGATGACAAGAATGTCCGCTTCATTCCGACAAAATTTATGCATTAAATCAGACGCAATTGCTCCGCAACGATATTGATCTTCACCTATATAGCAATCTCGATTACTTTCCGGTAAATCGGTGTTAATCGTCACTACAGGAATCTGTCTATCGACAAAACGATTCACCCAGCCGATCAGTTCAGCGCTATTTTTGCCATAAATGATCAGACCGTCGATGGGGCTATTCATAAATTCAACAAGATGTTGACGTATTAAATCGGTATTTTCACCTTCAATAAACCGTACATCTAAGTGTGTTCCATTTTCAGTAACGACAGTTTGGGCATCATCTAATCCACGTTTAACTTCATCCTCAAAGATACCTTCTTTGGTATTAGCAATAAGAACTCCTATTGTTTTCGTAACATTGGATTTAGCCAGTGCACGAGCTGTCATGTTGGGTTGATAATTGAGTTCCTCGATTACAGCTTGAACGCGTTCTCGAATTTCTGGTTTTACGCTAGGTCGATTGTGTATAACCCGATCTACAGTACCACGGGAAACACCACTTTTTTCTGCGATCATTTTTATTGTTACACGCATGGTATACCCCATTTCATCTCAACTACGACATCAATCGTGATCGCTAATTTTTAAATTTTGATGTTTTTGTTCATTTGTGCCCGCGCACAAAATTTGCTAAAAATTTTACCCTAGCACTAGATTGTTAAACTGTGCGCGGGCACAATTTAAATATAACAAGAATTGGGAATTTATCAACCACTTATTTTATTTTTATATGTTATGCACTAAAAATTGCTTTAAGAACTGTGATTTATGACAACAAAACCTCTGTTTTCGTTATTTTGTTATAATTTCGACCTGAAAATTAATAGGATATAACTTTTTATCGAGTGAACAAAAAGACCCATTTGATCTTACAAATAGGTCTCGCTGATTTGATTTGTGAAATTTAATATTTATACAAAGATAGCCAGCCGCTGTCATCTTCCTTGCGCTCACCCGCGACAATACTTCCCGTATCTCCTGCATCGCCCAAGACTATTGTCCAATCCTCATGATCAACGTCATACCATCGCCCATTCTCAAACCAACGGTCAGCAAAAGAAATCCCCGTTCGCCCCAACCTTAAATTTGTCTCAGATACATTTGACAACTTGGCGATCGTAGTGACCTCTTGCGTAGCAGGATCAATCATCCGCAGCTCGTAGTCATAGACCTCCTTCTTTGTATCGACATTAGTAGTTATCAATTCGAACAATTGACCGTGATTCGTGCAACAGGCTTCGGACCACGAATGAGCATCCTCGTATAACCATTCCGACTGTAGGTCTGGCACATATTTACGCAGAGCTTTGATACTCCTGTGTTCCAAGCTCTCCTGGACAGTGATCGCTCCATCTGGAACTGAAATTGCCACATAGTTTTCTTTGATTTTCACCATATTTTCATAATTGATGCGCAAAGTATAGAATAAATCGTCTTCACTTAAATCGAAACCGTAAAATCCCCACTCATCTTCGGCAAAAAAACTGGTTTCACCAGAACGGACGTCGTAATAAAATAATTCCCAAACTTCATCGCCGCCGATGCCATAGACGACATAATGATCATTTGCAGTCCCTTGGACGCCGTAGTCAGCAGAGGCCAACACCTTCTCACCCGCATCTCCACCGATCGTCGGATCAAAAATAGACAATCGTCCTCGTTCAGAGAGCAATAATTTTCCATCAGACCAATTATAAATCACTTCAAACGGATGTTCTTGCCAATAACTGGGCAGTTGAATCGCAGTAAATTGACTAACAGGAATTTTCTCTGGATGAATAAAGGAATTCTCACTCATTTGATTGTCATCGAAGACAGTAGATTCGGAAGAAACGACAAGATCTAAAGCATTTAAACTTACTTGGTCTTCCTCCATTTTTGCAATTGATTCACCTATGTTTAAATGTCCATTCTCTGCTCCACTGTCAATTGAGTATTGCTCTGGTCGATCGCTGTGATTTTTTTTCAAAATAACCACTAGTATTAAAGCTGCCAAAATAACAATAATAATCAGGACAATGAGGATCGTCCTTTGTGTCCTATTGCGTTGGTCTAGCTGTCTTTTCTGTTCTTTCATTTGGCAAACACCACCAATCTGCAGAATCCCCAATGATTAGGTATATCAGACAATGTCTGATAATCGTTATTCGTGCTGGGGTCGTAAACATAGATGGTGTAGTCATCAGCCGCATATCGATATCCGTAGGCGATTATAAAATGTGTACTATAATATTCTTTGTTCCAAATACCTATAATGACAGGTCGACCTAAACTCAAATGACGTACAATCGTATCTTGGACATAGTCTGTACTATTGAGTTTAATCGGTTCATCAATCGTGTCATCTTTTAATACAACCCGCAAATCATATTGGGCAGCAAAGGCCTCCCACTCCACAGGATAAGCCTCTTTGCCCATCTCTTCTAGCAGTAACAGGGGGGTCATATCTGGCATTGTGAGGGAACCATACATGGCGAGAGATGTCAAAGCACATCCTGCGTCACCGATCGTTGCACTGCCTCCCAAAGAGATCTCGTTCCATCGCTCGTCCCGCTGACGTAAGTGGGTTAACGAAAGGATGATCTCGTCGGGAATCGGTTTGCCGTCAAGCCAGACCCTCCCCTCGTCGTAACGCTCTGCATTTATCGATCCCCCACGATCATCTGTTGCCGCCGTCTCCCCTAAATATCCTTCAGCTGATGATTCTACAGAAGATGCGGAGGTCTGAGATCGGAAGAGCGC
>JAAYOA010000047.1 GCA_012520525.1 Clostridiaceae bacterium
GAACTTCAGTGCGTTGATCATAACCATACTTAGCAGCACGGCTGTTATCGATCACGCCCAAAGCGCCATTTTCAAATTTCATCATCACGATGGCTGTATCAACATCATTGAATTGTTTATAATCTGCATCAGATAAAGCAACCCCGTAAGCAAATACTTCTGTGACTTCACTGCCCGACAGATAGCGCACCATGTCGAAGTCGTGTATAGTCATATCTAAGAAAATACCACCGGAAACTTTGACATATTCCATTGGTGGATGATCTGGGTCTCTGGATGTAACTTTAACAACATTTGGATTGCCCAATCGTCCAGAAGCCACAACATCATGAACCTTCTTGTGGTTGCGGTCGAAACGACGAACAAAACCTACTTGCAATTTTACATCTGCTTGTTCTACAACTTTTAGCGCTTCATTGATTCTCGATACAGAGGTATCAATTGGTTTTTCGCAAAAAATATGTTTTCCAGCCTTGGCAGAACGCATGATCAGGTCTGCATGGGTATCCGTCGAAGAACATATAAAAACAGCGTCTACATTAGGATCACTGATAACTTTTTCAGGATCATCATAGATATGTTCAACCCCTAGATTTTCTGCCCATTTGCGGATATCACCATTCATAAAAGGGTCCGCAACAGCATATAAATTTGCCTTGGGGACAGAATACGTCAGATTATCTCCATGCAGTTTTCCAATACGTCCGGCACCTAATAAACCGATGTTAATTTTTTCCATTTTATTCTCTCCTTTAACATTAGAAATATAAATTTACAATAGTTGATGTTTTCATATAAATATTATGAACCGTAATACTGAACATATGACATTGAATTCTTGTTAATTATTTATTTAATACATGGCATTTACCAGTAATAATTAATTAAAAATAGTGAATTCTTGTGATTATTTGATTAACCTCTATAAAATAGATCTTTTCAATAAAAATTAATTTACTAGTATATTCATAAAAATCGAACAGTGTAAGAAAATAGTATGAAAACTTACCAAATGCCCAAGTATATAGAGTTTGTTAATAGTGCATTGGTTTGCAAACCAAGTGGGGATATACTCTTTATTACAATTTTTGAACCCTACTAAGAGGAAACAAACAAATCATCCACTTAATAAGTGAGCATACAGTTGCAACTATTGTGATTATATTCATACATCTTCTTAGTCCAACTTTTGGGATTCATTCTACTCTGCAATGATAAATTTTTTATTTACTCAATTACCCCATATAATCATGTCGTCTATAAAATAGACAATTCAGGTGCTTGAGCCCTAGATCACTTACTGTCAATTTTAGCACCTTTCACAAAGTAAGATGCTAAACGTTACATCTGATAGGTGCAGAATCATTTGTAATTTATCATGATTCGTCTTTGTTAATCTCATCCACGTCTCTGTCTTCCATCATGGATGTTATTTCTGCTGAAAGTTCAAATGGATCCTCATTTGTATCAGGTCTTTGTTTGATTTCCTCTGTTTTAGACTTTGCTAACCGGAATATTTTATCCCTTTGTTTCATTGTCAAATCTTTGTTCAAAAACAACAGCGAAACAAGCATTTGAAATAGAACGCGGTCAACATACTTTGAAATAAGATCTTCCCATTCCGCCCACTTTCCCTTTTTTTCAATGTAGTGGCGCAACAAATTAATCGCTGTCAAATAATCCTGGCAATGCTTATAAGTAAAGTTGCTCGTCAAGCTGCCTTCGGTCATTACGTAATGATAGTTAGATTCATCGATAAAAACAACGCGTTCGCTCTCAAGGAAAACGGCATTAACAAAGAAGACATCTTCATATAAAATAGGTGGAAATTCAATCTTATTACTCTCTATAATCTTGCGGCGAAAAAACTTATTTGTGACAAACGAGGGAAAGGACAAAATTTCAAAGGTCTTTTTAACAGCTTCGTAGCCTGTCATAACATCTTTGGACGGTTTAAAGGGATATTTGAGATTAAAACCACCTGTAAATTCAAAAACGAAATTTGTCGCTACACAGTCGGCTTGAAATTCAATGGCTGCATTAATAAATACTTCAACAAACTCTTTTTCAACATAATCATCAGAATCGACAAAGCAAACCCACTCACCTTTTGCCTCGCGAATCCCTGTATTTCTAGCCTCACCAACACCTGTGTTCTCCTGATATATAAGACGAACCCTAGAATCCCTGTCAACGTAGTTCTGAACAATTTCAGATGTATGATCAGTTGATCCATCGTCAACAATGACTAACTCGATATTTTTATACGTCTGAACGAGTAACGAGTCCAAACAACGTTCGATCGACTGCCCTGCATTGTATGCAGGAACAATTACTGAAACAAGCGCTTTTTCCATGTCGAACCTTTCCGAAAATTTATCTAAATCTTTATTATCATATTTGAATCACTATACACTTATTATAATAAGAGTTTATTTGTTTTGTGTTTCTATTCGTTTATATTTGAGTATGATCTAACACTAAAGATCCTTTCAAATATATCGCAAACTTAATATACTCTCATCAAATAAGATTAAGGACCTTAATCTTATCAAAAGATCAATATAGTAGTACATGGTCTTTTCACTTTGATCAGTATAAACTAAAACTAAACTTCATCTTAAAACGATACAAAGT
This sequence comes from Clostridiaceae bacterium, assembly GCA_012520525.1. GTDB lineage: Bacteria > Bacillota > Clostridia > Saccharofermentanales > Fastidiosipilaceae > JAAYOA01. The sequence continues at coordinate 2,638 of JAAYOA010000047.1, forward strand.
TACAATTGCGTTGCTTCTTATCATTGCAATTATATATTCTTTGGTTACTTTACCAACTGAAACTCATGAAATAATTAATTGAGTTCAACATTGATAGAATCATAGTATTGTGGTGAAGTTGTTTTTTCTTCGACGGATTAATAAAACGTCAATCTCAATGTCTCACCTTGGTCACCTTAGGAAAAAGTATTTTGTGCAAAAATATCATCAAATTTATACTTCCACTGATTCAGTCAACTCTCTCTTGTCAAGCTGTTCTACTTTTCATTCCAGTTTAAAAATTATTCCATTCTTGATGGTCTGACCACCATCGTTATGCGAGAATATGTTCAATTGGTGAGTCCACAACAACTTATGCTTGAGCTGTGATATAGACTCACTGCTCATCTATTGCTCCTTCTTCCAAAATTAATTGTAATTCATCTAACAACGCAGCAGCATCCTCACTATCAACCATAAATGTGTGACCTATAGTATATTCGTCCATGTCAACAAAGCTGCCATTTATATACAGACTATTTTGATCATAACCATAGTCATGCAATTCGACAAAAAGAATGTTCTTGCCAGCCTGGTCAAAAAAATTCAATTCAATTAAATGACCAGTCTTACTAGCAGGAGCTCTAACCTCTTTGACACTTAAATTTTTGATGCGGTCAAACCAATTTTGGACTTTTATATCGTCTGATTCAATATACTGTCCTTGGTCGGAAGGTATACCTTGTTTTTCAAATGAATACATCTGCATCGCAGCGTTATATGGTTTCACCTCTTCTTTTCCGTTTTCCAGCCACAAATCATCGACGGTCTGAACGACTGGCGGAACATACGCCGACATGGCTGGACAAGTAGATGGAAACCGCTCGTCTGCAGACTCTTTTGCATCATTAGATGTTGAACAACTCATCAAAATAATTCCTGTCATTAATACTAATAAGACAAGGGGCAGCTTCGATTTAGCCATAGGAATACCTCATATATAGTCGATAAATGATGATCTATTATACTATGAATGTAATATTATTTTAATAAGACAATGAACAGTGAATGTACAGCCTCTTTTTCAGCAAAAGCTTTGTCGTTCTCATTGATATTCGACCACTTGAATTGAATCGTCGTCTGTTTGTCAGGGTTAAAAAACACATAAAACCTCTGTACCGCCGAAGATGGACCATCCTTTATGTCGTCATCTGCTATAGGAAGTGAAAATAAATCATATACTAATAATTCAACATCTTCATCCTCTTTCAAATACCATTTGCAGCAAGGAATCCGGCGAGGCAAAATAACTTCAAGATAGTCTTTACTTCCGCTCAACTTGTATTCGATGCGTTGTTGAGTATTACTCACCAAATCTATATTTTCGAGAGGATAAAGATTGCCATCGATCATCAAAACATCACTCCGTGGATAGCCATCTTCTGCAATAGGAAAATCAGGCATACCGTGATCTGTGAACTGGGGAGATTTGTTCTTCCCACATCCCGAAAAAAAGACCAGAGACGTGGCAAGATAAAAACTGAATAAAATTTTTCCTAAATTTTTCTTGATAACCATCGATAGAAACATCTCCTCTACAAAGAAATCTAATTCTAGTAAACGAAAATCTATTTTATTAAACAAAGATTATCAATAATATTTTGCTAAATTAATAATAGAAATTAAACAGTCTTTCCAATCTTGATCGTCACATTCATTTCTACCTATAGCGCTAATCAGGGAGACCTCCTAATCCAATCCCCAGTCCGTGAAACTTATTTATTCCATGAGGAGACGGTGAAAATTATACACATTGCAATGATTGTGTGGATAGCACTTAAACTAGTGCCATTGTTATTCTTTAAGTACATAGTAAACCCTATGCTATTTGTTCAAACTATAAATAAAGTACATCCTTTATTTCATTTTATTATGCAACTATCACAGAACCATTTCGTTTCAATCCATTTCAAAATGATACAGAAAGGAATCATCATGCCACACTCAATTCAAGTTGAAGAAAAAACCGTCAATGGTGTAACTCTAATTGTACGCACAGCAGGTCTGGACAATGACGGCGAACTGATCCTCTTTCTCCACGGTTTCCCGGAGAACGCAACAATGTGGGACCCTGCTCTTATTCATATGGCTAAAAAAGGCTATCGCTGCATAGCTCCCAACCAACGGGGTTACAGTAAAACAGCACGATTCTCAGATATTTCTAACTACCGTTCACCGAATATGGTAGCCGATGCATTTGCTCTTGTCGAAGCCTACGGTGCAGACCAATTCCATCTCGTCGGACACGACTGGGGTTCTGTCATATCTTGGCGAATGGTATTGACCAATCCCAAACCAATCCTTTCCTTTACGGCTATGTCTACGCCACACCCGGCTGCTCAAGTTGAGACAATTGCCGAAAACCCGGAACAACGCAAAAGAAGTCAATATATGTGGGACTTCCTGCAACCCGACTTTGTCGATAAAATGTTGGCTGACGATGCCGCTATTCTGCGGGGATATTACGCAGATATGCCCAAAGAAATGATTGATGCCTATGTCGACTTCTTTGACTACGAGACCATGACTGCTGCAGTCAGCTGGTACAGAATTTGGCTAAGCGACATCAAAAATACACCCAAGGCTCAGGCAACTGTTCCACCTGTCGACAGCAATGTCAAGATTATTTACGGGATCAATGACCAATACACCCTGCCGGACAACTACGAACGCGGCAAAAAACACTTGACCGGTTATAATGTCCATGTCCCCCTCGAGGCAGATCACTGGCTGATTGAAATGGTACCGGATCTCGTCATCGCTGAAATAGAAGAACACGTCACCCGCTTCAGCAAAAATAAGTAATATTATAGCGAAAATTTAAATTACCTGGTTAAGTAATATGATATACCTCGGGTTCATTAAAAAAGATCCCGAGGTATAATATATAACGAATACAACACTTTTATTTGTTGATCTCAATATTTTGCTCACATTATTTAATCAGCTTTTTACCAACTTCTCCTTCAAAAATAACGCCTTCCAATTGTGGCGGCTCACTCGACGTCTTAAACATATTTTTTATAAGTTTATCTAAATCAGACCATTTAAAGGCGCCTTCATGGCAACATGTATTTCTATATTTGATGCACCGTTCAAATTTATTGGTGAATTTGTTCCACCAATTTAAATTGTATTTTTTTAATCCCTGGGAATCCATTACTTTTGCAAGTGTTTTCTTATTATTAGTTATAATAAACTTTAAAGCACCTAGCATCAGTGTTTTGTCATTAACATCTTCGAGAGCAACTTCTTTTTGATTTTTTCCTCTGATTCTAAATTTAGGCAGAACTTGTTTTAAATGATCCATAAAACAATGATTCATATGGGTCTCCAAAGCTTTACAAAACAAAATGCCACAGCAGGATGCATCAAAACTGTCATTTTCTTCAAAAATCGGTTTGAGAAAATAAAATAATTTAATACCTAGTTCTAGGTTCTTTTTCACACTCTGATCAAAGCTTTGGAATTCCTCTTCACTACCGAAACCAAATTCTCCCAATTGTTCTTTAGTTAATGCTTGGTTTGTAAATTTATAAGCCATCAATCCATTCGTGAGTCCACTTGTGTCAGTAAGATAATCTTCATCTAAGCCATCATCATCAGAAATTTTTTGAGCAAAAGAGGACCCTGAAGGCAAGTTTTCGGCTGCTGCTTTATATGCTTCTCTTTTTTCCTCCGGAGTTAGGTCTTGATTTTCTTTAATACTCTCAATTTCTTTCAGCGCAAAAGTGTCTAAAATTTCTTTGACTGTTTTTAGATGCCGATTTTGCTGCCATAAGGTCGCATCACCAATCACATAAAGACGATATTGGGCACGGGTGGCGGCAACATTTACAATATTTCGATTGACCCATTGCACTGCACCGCGGGCACTTGGGCTGTTGTCACATCCCAATAAAAGAATCACTTCATTTGCTTCTTTGCCTTGGAAGGTATGGATTGTGCCGATATGATTTTCAAGCCATTCATCGATTCCTTTGCACTGGCGGAGAGATGAATTGGGATTAGATTTAAGGTTCTGCTTTATATAATTTCTTAATTCATACACAATGGTCTTAAAAGGCGAAATAATAAATACATCAGGTTCAGTTATATTTTGCTTGAAATGATTAGAAAAAGATTTTTCTAGCATCTGCAAAACCTGTTCAGCTTGTTCAGGCACAAAATGATTCTTCATGCCAATTTCTTTGCCTGCAATATTAATCCAACGAGATTTGCGATCGATAAAAAGATCTATTGTCTGATTAGAGGGTTTAGATGTCTTCTGTTTCATCATATTGTTATAGGATATACGATTAGAAATATCAAACATTGGTGATATGCAGCGGCGATGGACAAGCAATGGACTCCCGACCCAATTGCGCCCTTCCCCATCTTCGATATGTTCCTGATAAGTTCCAAAAGGATTCATTTGATCGGCAAAGGTCTGTACAGAACTCAGTTTATTCCAGATATAGGGCTTGAGGTCTTGATCTTTAAAGGTTTTCTTCAATAAATTAAGCTCATCACTGACAATGGGTTCGATCTGATTAGGATCACCGACCACAACAGCCCTTTTGCTGCGAAATAATGCACCGAGGGCAGCTTGTGGTTCTGCTTGACCGGCTTCATCGACAATCAGTGTACCAATCACTTCACTTGTCTTAACATCACCCAAAAAAGTTTCAACGGAAGCAAAAGTAGTTGAAATAACGGGTACTAGCAGCATCAATGTCTGGTAGAGAGAACCAAGGAAAGCCTCCCGATCCTCTCTATAAAATTCGATCCGTTCCTTGTCATCTCCCTTGCGTTCACCCCAGTATTGGGCTAATGTCTTTAGATTATCTCGACAGCACTTTGAGCCTAGAATAAATTCTTTCTGCAATTGCAAGGCATAGAAAAAGAGTTTTTCCCGTTCTTTATTGTATGCCTCGGTTAACCAAGGTGCAGCAGCATGGGCATCAGCTGACAGTTTGGGATCAGACGATAGGAGTGCATCTATATAATCATTATCAATCTCTATGACATCTCCAAGTTGAGACTTTAATTGTTGGTATAAAGCTTTATTTTCTTGATTCTTAATTTGGGTTTCGGCTAAACGCTCCTGCAAACACTGAATCTCTTGATTAATCTGATTGATATTTTGTAAAAATTCATCGTTTTGAGCATTTAAGCCGGCGATGTCTCTATTTACCGTATTAATGTCGTCTGTAATGGTCTGCCATTGACCTTGCCATGGCTCTAACCGTCTCTTTAAATCGTTGATTTGATGGTCCAGACGCTCTGCTTCTCTCAAATATCCATCGGCTAATTGGTTGCTCATCGCCAGACGTTCTTGATATCTTTTCTTACCAAATAAAATGGGTTTTCTACCCACAGAACGCATCGCCGCCAAGCTTTGATCCAAGTAGTTTTGATGATGTTTTTGAAGGCTTGCGATCTGTTGATTTAGTTCATCGATTTCCCGCATTACCCCAGTAAGATGAGCTTCAGTAATCTCACGACGCTGAACAAGATGATTAATTTGCTGAGAAATCTCCTCCATATTTTGTTGCAGTTCTTGTTTTGATTGATCAGAAGTCGATAAAAATGTTTCTAGTTGGGATTGATTGACATATAGATCATGATTATAGATACCTTTATTGACACTGGTCTCGATGAATCTACCGATGTCAGTCTGCATTTGCTGAACAATTGACAACTGTCTATTGAACACCTGTTTGACATTATTGAAACGTTCCACTGCATCCGCAATACCATCTAGACTATTAAGTTCCTCAAAAAGAAAATCGCCTAAAACCTCCCAGTAGAATTTTTTTACATTGCTTTTCTTGCCCAATGGAACAGCAATCAGTCCCCATGCCCGATCGTTGGAAAATAATTGTTTAGCATAATCCGCAAAATACACATCTTGATTGAAAAGATCAGACATATCATTATTGAAGATAGGAATCTCTTTAGAAATATTTTCCACCGCCGCATTATTACTGGAAGCGACAACGATACTATAATCAGACAAGTTTCCGTTCGGATTATTTGTTTCTTTTAAGGCATACCAACTAGGAATATACCGTGAATAAGCACAGTCTCTCTTTGAACCATGTAAAAATGGACGTGATTCAAATGCTTCATCTGGATCATTATATTGTGTCATCACGATAGCCCGCTGAACAATATTATTGACGATAATCTCCTTTAATAATGTGGTTTTCCCCGTTCCAGGAGGACCATTTACCGAAAAGATCGGACCTTTGGCCGCAAAAAACCCGCCTGTATTTTGCGGCAACGATAGATTGATCGCCAACTGCTGCATGAACGACGGCATAAATGGAGTTGGCCATTTACCCAGAGGTGAATGGTTGATATGTAAAATATTTTGCACAAGATTTGCATAATCAAATTTATTTTCGGGTGTATTTAGTTCCATTCTTTGCCGATCAAATGCCCCTTGTTCTTCCATCGCTAAACTACAAATATACTGTCGGACGTGTTGGGGCACGCTCTCGTCATTCCCCTTAATTTTTTCCAAGATCATCCGCATATCTCGAGCAAAAAAACTACTATTAAGACCTTTATAATATTGTTCCTGGTAATTGTTTTTTATGTCTTCATTTTTATACATATCAAATGTAATAACTACACGAAAATCAAAGGGAATCTTATTTTGATTGTTTAATGGAATACGAGACAAGTAGTCATCAGATATTTTTTGATACAAAGCGGTAAGGTCATCAAGAGTAACTACAGGTGTCATTTTATTAGAAAAATAATTTTCTTCCAGAGAATTAACGGTCTCTTCATAACCGCCACTGACAAGACGATCAAATAGATCATACTGATCATATTTTACGCGCTCCATAGCCCAGATAATTGGAGACAAAGACAGTGAACGAGTGATATATGTTCCGTCGGGCTCTAATTGCAGGGCAGCACAGGCAATAAAATCATTTTTGCCACGTTCTGGACGTTCATTTTCCAAGCCTAATTTAGATAAAGAAGCCTCTATATATTCAATACAAGATTCTCTCTTGATTCTGCCAACATAAACGGTTAGATTTCCCCATGACTCCTTCTTGTGTCTAGCAGCGTAAGACTCTACTCTATCGATTAAAGAGTCACCTGGCTTTATAATGATGTATGCATCGGTTGCCTTATTTTTAATTCTCGTTTGAGAATTTGAATTATTTTTAGGAAACTTATCTTGTGATAAAAACTCTATAATGTGCCAGTAATCTAAAATCTTTTTTTCTAAAAAAGCCATAAATTGTACTACCTCATAGCGGTTAATCTAAGTTAATAATAAAATCTATTATCTATTTTAACATGATTAACTAAGTACTACATGTAATTCTACAGCCTGTTTAGGTAAACGATCTATTGATGTTTTATTCTTGATTTAATGAATCTAAAAAGTCAGCACTCTTCGAAAGGAGTGCTGACTACAACTGCGATTAGACATATGGGATTTAACATACAATCTTTAAGCTCTTGAAAAATAAATCAAGATAATAAAATGCGCTATTTCATTCAATCTCCGCAATAATTAAATCTTATTTCTCATCTTCCAGCAATTGAATCTTTATTACATCGTCAATTTGAGCCGGATGAATCTCCTTCACGAGTCCCTCGTAAGTGATTGATACCCGATCACCAGTATTTAAGTCATTTAGTGATATATCAGTCCCACGCCATGTCAATTTAGTTTTGTCGGCGATATTACAAGTAAATTCACCTCGATAATTAATGTCATTTACTTCTAAACCTTTGACATGTAAAATGCCATACACTCCTACTTCGGGATTACCCGGCAGCAGATCGATGACTGTCCCGTAAAAAGTCTGTGTTTCCCGCTCTGCTACTAAATCCAGAGCTCGTTCATAACGGTCATAGGCTACTTTTGCACCGATAAAGTAGCCTAGCACCCCTACAACCACTATTAAAATAATCGAGATTAATATGTGTTTGAATTTCATTACTTTTCCATCCGCAAAGTTTATATTTCTCTCAAATGGTATGACATAATAACGTTGGAATATTCACCTGTATACTTAATTTATTTAAGATCAGCCATAATGTCTGATGGCATAATCGGTCGCTCTAATTTACCATAACTATTTAACCAATCGATGGCCTGTTGCCACATTTCTGCATCTTGAGATGTGAAGGGACGGTCCTCGTGTTCCATGGCGTCGATCAAAATCTCTATACTCTGCATCTCCACCGACTTTGTGAGAGGGAATTGATCTTCTTCTTGAAATTTGAGTAACAGATCTACTGCTCTTTCGGGATCTTCCTTGACCACATCAAATCCTCGCTTAGAAGCACGTAAAAATCCGGCTAGCTGAGATTTCTTCTTCGCTAGAGTATCTTCGCCGGTTACAAAGACCATTTCATAGTAAGACGGTACACCATAATCAGTAGGGTAAAAATAAGTGACCGGTATACCCTTGTCTTCTAAAACGGGGACCTCATGGTTGACCATACCTCCGCTGGTTGCGTCTACCTGTCCACTAGTCATAGCCGTTAGAATATCGAAACCTATGTCCTGTAATTCTACATGCTCCAGAGATTTTCCTTCAGATGTTCGCATTGATTTTATAAATAATTCGGTGATCTCATGGCTAGGATAACCAAGTGTCTTGCCCTCTAAATCATCAGGTGAATTGATATTATTTTCCGCCGGTGCGATCACCACATTCAACGGTTGCTGGCAGACGGCACCAATTGATTTCAATGGTACATTTTCGTTAGCTATGGCAATCAGTATGTCATGGGGATAATACATGCCTATATCAGCTCGACCAGCTGCAGGCATAGTAATACCGTCGTTCGGATTAGCTGGATAGAGGATCTTAATTTTTAACCCTTCTTCCGCATAAAATCCTTCTTCGATCGCTGTGTAAATAAAAGTATGAATGGCATTGGGATACCAATCAAGGACAATACTCAATTCCTCTAGAGATTGGTCATCTTGGTTATGATCTGCAAGTGATTCGGACATCTCTTCGTTGTCCCCATTTGATTTAGAGGAAATATTGTTTTCCTTTGATCCCCCGCCGCAGCCTCCCATGCTAAGTAACATGATAAAAGTCACAAGTAAAGCAATTGAACCATGCAACTTTGGCATCTTTTTTCTCCTAATACGTTCTATTAAGTTTTTGATTGTCATTGCTGTTCCTCCTTGGAAAATTAATTTAAAATTCTGGTCATTTATTTAACGATCCTGAGTCCATGTGATCACTCGCCTTTCTATTCCTCCTATAACGCTGACACATATTATTGCCACAACAGAAAGCAATACGATTGGAGCAAAAACCGCAGCGCCATCCAACTGGGTGATCATCCGCTTACTAAAGTAGCCCAATCCCGCCTGTCCGCCTAACCATTCTGCAATAGCTGCACCAATTAAACTCAATGGAATGGCCATCTTGATTGCAGCTAGAAAATGAGGCAATGCAATCCATACCCGCAATTTCCAAAAAATTTGCCACCGGGTAGCGCCATACGTTAAAAAAAGTTCAATATGTTCCCGCTTCACACCTTTCAAACCATTATGAACATTGATCGCTATCGGAAAAAATGTCATCAAAATGGTTACAAGCACTTTGCTCCAGATGCCGTAGCCAAACCAGAGAACAAATAACGGTGCGATGGCTGTAGTAGGAATTGTCTGGGATGACACCACAAGGGGGTAAAGAGCCCTTTCCCAAGTCGGAAACTCGGCCATCATAATAGCAAGAAAAAGACCTAAAATTATCGAAATGCCCAAACCTATGGATGTAATTCCTAACGTGGCAGGCAGATGTACTGTCAATAATTGTTTCCTAAGTTCCCACATCCTTATAATTACCTGTATAGGAGTAGGTAAAATATATGGTTTTGCAAGAACCATAGCAATCCCTTGCCAAGCCAAAATTATCACCAATCCGACGACCACAGCTAACCCTGAATTGGGTTTGGCTTCACGGCGATATTCTTTCATTAAACGGCTATTGCCAGCAGGACGCTTCCTAAATCCAAATCCTTCGCTGTCATTCATTTTTTTATACAATGTGATTCACCACCTCGGACTCTGATCTTGTTGAAGATCCCAATTTATTCAACAATTGCTTTTTTAAGTTAACTAATTCAGGTTTGAGCAAATCAGCGCGAATACGTGGATAAGTTAACGGAACATCGACAGAACTGATCCCTTGCACCGGACGACCTTCCATAATCAGCACCCTCTTGGCAAGATAAAGCGCCTCGTCCACATCATGGGTAACAAAGATTATTGTTCGAGGTTGAATCAAATACTGTTCAACTAACCAATCTTGCAATTGTAACCTAGTTAAATAATCTAAAGCACTAAAGGGCTCGTCCAACAACAACATATCTGCGCCTGTCATCAAGGTGCGAGCAAATGACACCCTCTGCCTCATTCCGCCAGATAATTCTCGCGGCAAGACGTTTGCCCATTCGGCAAGTCCAACCGTTTCTAATAATTCTAAAGCCCTGCGCCGGCGTTCCGCCTTGGAAATGCTTTCTAATTCCAAGGGCATTTCGACATTCTTTAATGTCGTCCGCCAAGGCAACAGAAGATCATTCTGAGGCATAAAGGCATTAAATAAATGATCAACTTCCGCTAACTTTCGACCTCTCCAGAAAATCTCTCCTGACTGCAGACCTTCTAATCCGTTAATTAGACGAAAAATTGTACTTTTGCCACAGCCACTGGCCCCGACGATCGCTACAAACTCATTCTGTTCAATGAAAAATGAAAGATTTTTGAAGAGAATCTCATCGTCTTCTTTGTATTTAAATGAAACATCTCTGAACTCTAGCATGATAAACCTCGCTATTGGAAAATAGATTTAATATGAAAGCAAAGTCAATTAAAGTAAAAAGAAGCGCCCTGCCCGAGGTACGCTTCTCATATCCAAAATGTCCCTACGCTGGCATTATCCATCAGGTTCGTCGGGTCAGAGCGGCTATACGCTCTTTCTCAGTCTGGTTGCTCAAACTCCCCGCATTCATATTAAATTAAGTTTAGTATAGCACAGTAAACCCACTTAGTGAATCATATCCATTTATAATCAGATAAAATTTATAGAATTGGGAACTGAAGATAAAATAAATAATTCATAGCTAAGATTTCAATTACAAAATAATTTTTTACCACAAACTGGTTTCGTAAAAAGCGACAGAACTCAATTAGATATAACAAGAGAATTCTGTCGCTATAAAGTTGCTTTATCATATCTTACAGACTAAATATACTCTCCAAGTTCGCAGCGATTGTCTTACAGCTGTTCCGCCAGCCAATCCATTGCGCTCTCATTATGAGATTCTTCTAAATTAGGGACTTTGTGCGCCAATTCGTGCAATTCGTCGAGTTGGTTGCTGTTCTCTGGACCACCAAAAACATGAAGTTTGACTGTGAAATCTCTCTTCTTATATTTTTTACGGACTGTTGCTCGGGGTGCGGTCAAGTTCACCTCGCCGACAATTAATAGCAGTTGATCGTCGAGCGAGCCCTTGGTTAGCACCAGTACTAATTGATCGTGGAATGCGTAATAGGATTGATATTTATTGAATCCTCCCTGAACGGGCATCACTTTTTTGGGATACTTAGAGGCGATGATTACTCTTTTAAAATCTACAGGTCCTAGAGAACGTTTAGGCGGGTTTTTCTTGAAGTTTTTCCACTGAATCTGATTATCACGTGTCAGATTGACAATTTTCTCAAGAATGGTTCCTTGATTAGCCATGATTAACCTCCTATCTTTTCTCATATATTATTATACTAATTATAATTATAGAAGATTTTGACAACTCCATGCTTAAACATTTTCATAACTTTACATGCAAGAGAATCGTCCGTTTTTTGTCGTCCGCTACTTTCATTGCAATACGCGTATAAAAACGCGTTTTCTTTCCTATCATTTTTCTTGCCACATCATAAAATCCCCTGGTTTCAATCAAATCCACCCCAGCTTGTTGGACAAATTTCTCAGCCTCGTTGATATAAAAATACATCATCGCACTGGTATTACCTGTCTTCTTGACATATTTTTGAGCATATTTGATCCCTACTTCATTTGTGGCATCGAATACCATTTCTGCCTGTTTAAAAATTTGTTGAACATCTTTAATAAATTGAAAAACAACATTTTCTTTAAAATATTGGAAAACGCCTGACACAACAAGTAAAGATGGTTTTGCGACATCCACTTGTTCCGTCCATTTCATATCGGTGACATCACAACCGATCAATGTCTCATTGGGCGCTTCTCCAAGAATTGCCCGACGCGCATCTATGACTTTAGGGAAGTCTACAGCATAAAAATGTGTATCAGGTCTAGCAATGCGATAATTCATACTCTCTAGACCGACACCTAAATTGATTATGATACCATTTTTATTCTCATTTAAAAAAGTCAGGGCAAATTGATCCATATTGTAATATCGCGCTACCGAGGCAATGGCCGAATACTCCGAACTTTTCTCATTGATTCTGCGCACTTGGTCGAGATGTTCAAGATCTAAGGCCTTCTGATCATAAAAGTACTCAGGAAAACGTCGGGACATCTTGACTCGAGCAGCTAAAGGAATAAATAAAGTGTCTTCGACACCCGTAAATCTTTCGGCAGACATTGCTTATCTCCTTTAACATTGTTTTAGTTAGCATTGGTTAACCAATGGTTATTTTAACATAATCCAATCATTTTCAACACAAAAAATCTTACATTTGTAAAGGCAATATATAACGTTTTATTTAATATTTTGAGTCAAAGTAAGACACAGCAGTGGTCCTCACTGCTGTGTCTTACTTTAAACATATAAAATTAACTGTCGTTACACCTA
>JAAYOA010000048.1 GCA_012520525.1 Clostridiaceae bacterium
TGTTTGGACTGATCGTCCCCTCACGGGGGCAAGTTTCGACTTCTTTATTGTGATAAAAATCAATTAAAGGAATTGTTTCCGTCCCCTCACGGGGGCAAGTTGCGACCATAACGTAATGGACATGTATAACTTGCCGCACGTTGTTTCCGTCCCCTCACGGGGGCAAGTTGCGACAAGCGCCCTATGGCTTTTTTTGTGGGTAAAGGACGTTTCCGTCCCCTCACGGGGGCAAGTTGCGACGACGGGTTCTTGAAACTTGATAATTCGTCTATAACGTTTCCGTCCCCTCACGGGGGCAAGTTGCGACGTGCACCGTAAAAGGGTATACATCCCCCCTATTCTGTAGTTTCCGTCCCCTCACGGGGGCAAGTTGCGACCTACTTTGCCTGTGGCGGTCAAACCTACCCCCCTAGTTTCCGTCCCCTCACGGGGGCAAGTTGCGACAGCTAATTATAGTAACTCAACTACACCTAGCAACCACATCTTGTGAAACTAAAATTCATTATACATGAATCTTGCTCACAATGTCCATAAAATTAAGCCAAAATTAACAAATTTTATGCGAACCTCCCCGTCTTTTAAGGGGCACTTGAGGTTCGCCAGATCAAAATCACATCCCAAAAAAGCAAGATTTATGTGCTCCGATGTTCATTAAGTTGCACACAACAACTCCTCTTTTCCTTTTTGAACCTCCAACATTAGCATTTCTCTCGGATTAACGTTTTTCGAAAGTACCAAGTCAATGACAATCAATCAGATTATTAGCCTAAACACGGTTAAAGATCGCATAGTCATTCATGACGACATCATTGGTAGGGCTTGAAATATAATAGATTTTTTATCAATTTTGCCAATTTCAATAAATTTGACAAAACATCATTATTAATAACATCGTAAACGTCATCGCAACTGAAAACTCCATTAACTTAATCAGCTCCACGTTCGCCAGACAACTCACGTATACGAACAGTCGCGTCTTCGTTTGACGAATTGATTACGCCATCTGCCTAACCAGTTGTTTAAATTCCGATTGACTGTCGAAGGTGTCAATGACAATAACCTGGTATGGATTATAGAGTTGTACACAGATCATCGAATTTAGACCAGTTAATCCGCGCCATTGACTTCTATAGTGTTCAATATTGGCAAATGAGTTTCTAAAATACACTGACCACGAATACAGCTGACCAGAATGACATCTTCAAATAATAATGAATGAGGCACGACCGCTAGTCCTATAGCGCCAATCGGAACACGCACATATTAAGTTTTAAAACCGCCAATCGTACAGCCTGATTTCCAACCGCCTTCCAAACATTTATTGACAAAATGACAACGTGAAAATATTCCCCTTAGAAGTCTCAACCTTTGGAGACACGCTGTCATCTTTTTTTAGTTTTGTAATAGCCTGCACAAGTAATGAGTTTAATGATTAAAGAAATTCAATTATCTTCTATTTTTAATCATTTATAAAATCTATTTTGAAATTTTAGGAGAACCCGATATTCGCCTACTCTTCAGCTTGTCAATAGGGACAACTGCGTCTAAGCAATGGATTCGTTTTTACGAGATGAAAGTTATCGTCAAAGAACCTAATCCTCCAATAGAAAAAACAGCCCAAACTATTCCTTGATCCACCAATATTAGATCGACCCTATAAAGAAATACTATTCATGTTCTCTGAATCGTTCCTCATACTTAGCCAAGTGATAGGCGTCCTCTTCCTCCAAATCCCTAAAGCCAGAGCGTATCTCCATATGATGGCGAAACTCATGTCGCAGCGTACCGCGCAGCTCCTCGCGAATTCGTTCCTCACTGTAACCCCGATAAGCCGCACGAAAAGAACCATAATAAATCACGATCTGCGCACCTATACCACTGCGCTGATATTGTCCCAAGATAAATAGCGGCGATTCCGGTCTACTTTTCTCATGATACTGAGTAGTTTCCATTAAAACCACGCCTAAATTTAGTCCCTCAAAAAAAGCCTCCGGCAATGCCTCTAGTTCTTCGCCGAGCCATTCTTGCACCGTATTATAATCGGGAAAATCCATTTAAATACCTGCCTAACACTTCGTGTCGTGAATTTATTACGATCTCGCAACGTATCTTTTCGTTAAAATTTTATCCCAACCCCACCGCTCTTGCTACCCACTTAAGAAAACTATTTAATACCATATCTCAAAGTGCCAGTTTAATTCGCTATAATTAAGACTAACAGCAAAACTAGATATGGCATCAATCAACTAAAGAGAGGTAGATATGCAAATCAGGACAAAAGCTTATTTAGCCATTATTACCCAGTCGCTGATCATAGGGTTGTCTTTTCTCTTTGTTAAGATCGCCTTAAATTCAGCGGATACCATGACCCTGCTGGCCCACCGCTTTACTGTGGCCACCGTCGGAATCCTCATTTTTCATCTGGTCAGACCAGGGACGATTCAACTCAAAATGTCTGACGTATGGAAAATTCTGCCCTTTTGCCTACTGTATCCCGTCTTCTTTTTCCTTTTTCAAACCTTAGGATTAAATCTCATTACATCCTCTGCAGCAGGCATCGTCAGTGCTTTGTCTCCGGTCGTAACCGTGACTTTAGCCGGGTTGATTCTAAAAGAAAAGACCTCTCCGACCCAAAAAGTATGCCTATTACTTTCCGTCTTAGGCATGATTTTCATCAATGTCATGGGTGGGTTTGGTGACGGCAGGCAATCCCTGCTCGGTTTTTTATTCTGCCTCATGTCCGTCTTATCTTTTGCCTTTTATAATGTACTAATTAAGCGCATCGTCAAGAATTATTCTACAACAACTATTGTCTTCGTCATGACTATTGCAGCCTGCATTATTTTTAATGGGGTGGCTCTCATACAGCATGGCATCGAAGGCACATTGAACCAATACTTCGCACCATTCGGAGACCTCAATTTTATAGGAGCCATTCTCTATCTTGCAATTCCTTCTTCCTTGATGACATCTTGGCTCGCCACCTATGCCCTGACCTATTTGCCTTCGTCCACCGTGGGGCTATTCAATAATGTGCCACCGGTGGTGACCATCCTTGTCGGTATCATATTCTTGACCGAACCATTCCACTGGTATCATGTGGTCGGTATCATTATGATTCTTATTGGCACAGTTGGATTCAATCTGTTAAATTATGCCAAAGGTTCTCATGCTGACAGTGACAACTAATGACGGATGTACCTCATATCCACAATGACCGAAATGACCCAAACTACCGGGTATAACTACCACTTCCAAGATGACCATAATTTAAAATGTGCCACATGTATTTATATTGTCCTGCGGCAGTTTTTTGCACGACTTAGTCATTTATGTAAGAATACTTTATTGTATTTTTAACCTATTTTGATTTTTCTCTTTCCTAGACATTCGACTAAATAACAATTTTCTAACCTTCATAAACTGGATAAAAACGACACGCGCTTTGCGGGGTACATTGCCAATTTTTACACCATTTTTATTTAAATAACTGTGGTCTCACTGTCATAGGGATTATCGGTCTCTATAAAATATAGGTCTTCTGTAAACTTTAAATGGGACTCTAATTCATCGATACCCTCCACATGAGTTTTGACCACTATAGAGGTGTCAAAGAAAAATGTCGAAAATGTCGGTATAAAAGGTTTCGATACATTGATCTCCCCATATTGTGAAGGAGATTAAATAATGATTTTATTTGAAGAAACAAAAACTAATAAGCCGACCTCTCCATATCACCGACCATTTCAGTCAACCGTTGTTCGTAAGTTGATATGATTGTCTGGTACTCGCCTATTAAGTGGTGCAGTTCTTTTTTTCTAGCATCTATTTTTGCTTTGTCAAGGAGGATATCTTTTTCGTTAAAAGGAAAACGTGATTGCACGGCCTCTATGTCCCCTTTGATTTTCTTGATTTGTGACTCTAGTCGTTCTTTGTCGTGGGTCAAAAGTGCCAGTGTGTCCTGTCTGCATGCCTCTTTTTTTGCGGTGACGGTCGCATCGTGGATCATTTGGATCGATTCTATATCACCATTTTCGAAGGCCTCTATAACATTTTGAAACAACTCTGTTTGAACCGGCGTCAGGTTGGAATTAAGGTCGGGATGAAGAGATTTAACAATTTCCGGGTAAAGTTTCTTCAATATTATGACTTCATCGTCCGTCAACAACTGACACTTACTGCGTTTGATGGCATCATTTAGAAAATTAAGCCGCCGCTCAAGTTCCTCCCGGTATGTCTTGAACTCCTCATCAAGTGATGCATCAATGAAAACCAAATCGACTGATTCCTGACGGTTGACTCGATCTTCCACCATGTCGACTTTACGTTTCAGTCGCAGGCTTTGGCAGTAGACTTCATATAATTTATAGTCCAGAGATCCGAAAATCAGGATGAACTCCATCTCTAGATTGGGGACGACGACATATTGCAGCTCGTCACGTTCTAAAATCAACATCGAGAGTTCATTTTTTAGTCTGGCAACTTCAATTTTGAGGTTTGCAAATTCTGGCGAAAAAGTAATTGAGTTATTATTTTTGTCTGACATAGCGATCCCTATTTATATTTCACAGCACGACATATCCTATGAATTGACGCGCCTGGAGTCGATTATTTTTCAAAATTTTAATTAAGTTATTATACATAATATAGGATTTGTATAGATCCGTATATAATAAAACACCTCAGTTATTCTAGGGGATACCGAGGTGCTTTGCCATTTACTTTGGTGAATAAACAGTAAGTATTGCCAACGAATCGAATTTAATTAGGCAACAGAATAAATTTTTACATCAGGATCTGCACTCCAGAGCGGTTTAAGACCCACGAAAACATCATCTTGGAACAACTGACTATTGAGATAGGCTGTGGCATGTTCCACACTGTCAAATCCATGTAATACCTGAACGTCTTCGTCACGAATCAAAAGATCTTTTGTCAGTGCACCATCGATGGTATCTAAGAATGGTTGACGATAATCGCTGTAGATTTTTGCAGCCGCGGGGCGATTGTCATTGTCAATGGTCATCGTAATTTGAAGATATGCTTTAACTGTCATTATTTTTCTCCCTTCATTTGCCTGATTGAACTGCCTTTATACTAAGAAATTGACTTAATCATTTGAAGATATTAATAAATTTATAAGTCACTAATAAATTTATTAGTGACTTGAATTTGACAAAGTAAAACTCCTATGATGAAGCCATTGAAGGGAGAGAAGATATGTATATTCGCAAATTAGAAAAAGATATTCGTTGCCCTCTTGAATACGGGTTAGAGGTGTTTGGAGGCAAATGGAAGTCACGAATCATCTGTGTTTTATCTGAAATGAATGTGCTGCGATACACCGAATTGCGCAGAGAGATGGTCAACATTACCGATGCAATTCTCTCAGCCACCCTCAAGGATCTGTTGAATAACGACATAATTCAGCGTGTTCAATATGATGAAATCCCACCTCGGGTCGAGTATTCATTGACCGAAAAGGGAAGATCGGTAGTACCAATTTTACAATCCATCTGCCATTGGGCAGGGCGCTACAACGACCACGAAGCAGATCTAGTCTTATCCCACTGCCAAAAATGTGATTATCATCCCGGAGTAAAATAAGAGCGGTGAAAGCACTGCTGAAGTGCTCCCACCGCCTTCTTTGATCACATTTAAATTATCCGTCAGTCCTTTTAATCTAGTCCGAAAATTTCATTCGGTTTATGTCCTGAACAGAATTGACTGAGTCGCTCCGCTGCCTGAGCCAGCACTTCAGTTGGCAGAGTTCGGGCATTCTGCGGACAGATGTGGATACACGCCATGCACGTGATACATATGTCATGGTCGGTCTCGTTGGGTACTTTTCGATCAATGGCACCGACCGGGCAGACCGCTGCACAGCGACCGCAGAATACACATTTTTCATCGGCTGTCGGATGAAACGCCAGTCCGTTATATACCTTATAAGGGTGATTGCCGGGCACATCCAGCGGTGCAAAATCCTCTTCCGCCACTATGCGCTTATAGATCGCCTCGCCCCAGCTTTGAAGTTCCACCTTATCATCTGCATTTGGACGATTTACCGCAAACTCCCGAACAATAGAATGTTCGGCCACCGCCACAATGCCCACTATGCAGTTAAACCCCCTGGCTTCAGCCAATTCTTTCAACTCCAGCAATGTATCGGCATAATTTCCATTGCCAAAGGAAACCACCAAAATCGTCTTTGCACCTCTTCCTCGAACCGCCGTAAGACGATCAGCGACAGGGGTCGGAATTCGCCCCCCAAACGCCGGAACGCCGAGGATGACCACATCGTTTTCGGTCAGCGCTAAAGCTGACACAGATCCCTGTGCGGGCAGCAACGAAATGGTCTCCTTCTCACAGTCAAAGCCTTTGGCAATGCTGTTGCAGATTTTCTTGGTTCCCCCTGTTGGGCTAAAAATGAGCTGATAAAGTTTCATACCCCACCTACTTTCTCCTGTAATCTCTCTTGAATAATATTATATATCTTTATATCGCGAAGGCGACTCTTCATCATTGAAATAATATTAAAGACAGATAAAATCCTTGAGGGCTGAACTTAATACAGTTAACTCGTCAAAAACAAAGATCCGTACTTCCTATGAACCCAGTTCATCTATCCCAATAAATACGTGAAGGACTTCCTTAGTTACCGTGTCACATCTTACAATCATGAATGTTAAATCACAGAAAAGGGCTGTATACCTGCGTTTTACAGGTCTTCGTTTGAACAAATTTACTTTTTCTTTGACAATTCAGTTTTCAATCTTCGTCTGTTTATATGCACATATTTAGGGTGGATTCTTTTTGTGACCTAAATAATGCCTTGAGACTTGCGTCGCTAGCAAGTACTTTTACTACGTTTGTGGTAAATATTTCCATAAAAATGTGTTCGTAAGTTTGTTTGGGTCCAATCTATATTTTCAAGATTGGATTCTCTTTTTCTCTCTTCAAGGGAGTAACATAATTTAATTTACACTATAGATAATTGACTAAATTGTAACAACCAGTATACAATTGCTATAATTATTATTAATCTAATATGATATTTTATAGGTTTCATCTAGAATGAAACTCAAAATTAAGGTGAGGAGTTATTATGACAGACATCAAAGAAATGAAAAATATCAATGAGTACGAATCAGCTGAAGCATTTTACAAAGAGTACACCGAAGGTGCAATTTATGACCAACAAGATGTGGAATTATCCCTCGAAAAACCAGCTCTTTTAGTTGTTGATATGTTAAACGATTTTTGCACACCCGGTGGTGTCATGTATATGGAAAAGGCTGCGGAAACGTATGAACCAATCCAAAATCTTCTAAAAGCATTCCGCGAAACAAATAACTGTATCATTTTTATAAAAGATCAACACCGAGCTGATCAATATGACTCTGAATTTGATAAGCGTCCAAAACACTGCATCGAAGGCACTTGGGGTGCAAATGTAATCGATGAGCTCGCTCCGGAAAAAGGTGAGATGGAATTAATTAAACGTCGTTTCAGTGGCTTCTACCAAACGGATTTGGATTTAGTATTGCGTGAACGCGATATAAAAACTCTTGTTGTCACTGGTGTCATGACGAATGTCTGCGTAGCAGCAACCGCACAAGATGGTTTCTTTCGCAATTACAACATTATTGTTCCCACAGATACATGTCGTGCCAATTCATTCCGGGAACAAGAGTCAACACTTTATAATATTACTCAAAATGTTGGCTTGACACCCACATCAGATGAAGTCATAAAAGCACTGACAAAATAATTTGTTGCATTTTGAAAGGACATAACAGTGGATAATAAAGAAAAAATTGCAGTTGCAGACACTGAAGATACCGCAACTGCCACCCCAAATGATGATGCAATCCGAGATGCCATCGGTCAGATGGGCATAGCAAAAACAATTATTCTCGGTGCTCAGCATGCGATTACGATGTTTGCTGACAATATTCTTGTTCCTTTGTTGACCGGTTTAAGTGTATCTGTTGCCCTGGTCATGGCCGGTATTTGTACATGGCTATTCCATGCAATTACCAAGATGAAAGTGCCCATTATTTTGGGTTCTTCATTTGCATTCATCGCACCTATGCTCGCTGTAATCGCAGAGACAGGAGATCCCGCATATGCGCGGGGTGGAATTGTCATTGCCGGTTTGATTTACATTATCTTCTCCTTTTTGTTTTATAAATTTGGTGTCGACCGAGTTTTAAGTTTCTTCCCTCCAGTCGTGACAGGTCCGATTGTTATTTCAATTGGTTTGAGTCTGGCATCGACCGCTGTCGACATGGCTTCAAGTAATTGGCTAATCGCAGGGGTTGCATTTATAACTTTGATTGTCATCAGTGGCTTTGGCAAGGGCTATCTACAGAACGTTCCCATTCTTGCCGCTTTGATACTCGGATATGTCTTTGCTATCGTTACCAAAAATGTTGAATTTTCTGGAATTACTGAAGCAGCGTGGATTGGTATGCCTGATTTCAGCCTTGCTAAGTTTAACTGGGATGCGATCATCGTTGTAGTACCTGTTGCTATAGCAACTATTGTTGAACACGTTGGCTCAATCAGTGCCGTTAGCGCAACCGTCGGAGAAAATTTCACAAAGGATCCGGGTATGCATAGGACTTTGTTAGGCGATGGTGTTGGCACGAGCTTATCAGCCCTTGTCGGTGGACCAGCAAACACAGCCTATTCATCCAATACCGGTGTTTTAGCACTGTCACGCGTGTTTGACCCCGTTGTAATCCGAATTGCTGCCATTATTCTAGTACTGTTGGGCGTCATTCCAAAACTGTCCGCCGTCGTTCACTCTGTTCCGACTGCGGTATTAGGTGGCATTGCCTTGGCTACATTTGGATTAATTGCTGCACAAGGTATTCGCAGTATTGTTGACAATCGTGTTGATTTTTCCAAAATTAAAAACCAACTCACAGCTGGTTGTATTTTGATGTTGAGTTTAGGTGGCGACGCTGTCCCCGGCGGTATGGCAACTGCTGCCATAGTGGGTATTCTTATATATAAACTGTTACCTGATAGCGATAAAAGCACTAAGAAAAAAAATAAAGAAAAGACAGAAGTCAAGAAATAAGATAAAAATGATCTCTTATTAAAATCTGCTTAAGCCATGTAATCTACTGCATATTTGATAAAAGCCGACGAAAAATCGTCGGCTTTTATAATTATAATTAATTGCACAACAGCACTACACGTTATAGATATTTTGTAAATTAATCTCAGAATTATGACATATAATATAGATATATTATTTACCCAACAGTATTTTTCAATGATTAAGCGAATTCCCTCCGTCAAGTTAATGTATTGACATCCAACGAAGGAACGCCCATGAATTACAAAAAACTCAGCAAAGAAATATCCTATGCCCTGCGTCACGCTCCCGAAAAATATGGTCTTACTTTGGCAGCCGATGGTTCCGTTCCCTTAAACGACCTGATCCAGGCTCTACGACAGCGCCGCTGGCCCGATTTAGAGCAACGGGACATCGAACATATCATTGTTACGTCGACAAAAAAGCGCCACGAAATCAACGGTGATCGTATCCGCGCGACCTACGGTCACACAGCAGGTGCGAAAATAGAAAAGCAAGCCGTTGCACCACCCGACACACTTTACCACGGCACCAGCCACCGAGCCTGGCAGAACATTCAAAAATCCGGACTCAAACCAATGGGACGCCACTATGTCCACCTCTCATCGGACTACCCCACCGCCATAAAAGTTGGTCAACGCCGAGATCCCCGACCTATTATTTTGGCAGTTGCTGCCAAAGAGGCCTTTCAGGCTGGTGTCTCATTCTATCCGGCTACTGATGGCACTTGGAACGCAGACCCTATACCACCACAATTTCTTACAATCATGACAAAGAGACCCTAAACTGACCGAGCAAATCCCTCACTGGATTTGCCAAATAAAAGTCGCCGTGTCCGCTACTTTCACATCCTCAGGCTCAATACCAATGCCTTCATTTACACTCAGAATTCTGGAATTGTTATATCCCATCGAAAAGTCCGTTGGAGAAAACACATTGATATCTGTCCAACTATAATCGATGGACAACAAGTCCCCTAAAGTAACCCCGGCAGCTTCACACAGTACGATCGCTTTTTCCTTGGCATTTTTAGTGGCACTGATCAGCAATTTCGTCTCTAAATCTCGTCGGTCTGATACAGTAAATTTTACGTCCATCTGGGGATCTGTCATTCCAGTAGCGATGTGATGCAACACCTCCGCGAGACGGTCATTATCAAAGGGAAACTTTAATTTTAAATTATGTCTTACTTGGTAGCCGACAAAAATGTCCTGCCACTCATCTTTTTTATTTTTTACCTCTTTATATTCCGTATTTACATTAAAATTAGTCGTTTTGAGGTCTTTTTTATCAAAGCCTATGCTTATAAGCACCGCCCTAAGTTGCTCGGTCTGTTCCTTGGCAAGTGCAAAAGCCTTATCATAGACCATATCCATCGCCTTTAAATATAGATAAATCTCAACGCTATCGGGCGCCGCAGAAGCAGAACCTTTACCCGTAATTTTAATTGTTCTAGTCATAATGTTCCCTCTTTTTAGCTAACTATGGTCAATTTGCTCAGTGCCAATTGAATTCCACTTCATCATAGCTTTTACAGCATCGGTTTAGCGACCACATAGGCGACAGGTAAAAAGTTATTGTGTAAAATCTCATATTCCAAGGGGCTAAAACAATGACTTTCAAGAAACGACACGAAGGACGCACCGGTCCAGTGGTGATAGACTTTAAATCCCAACATATTCATGAAGCGCACCCTCCCTCCACTTCCCTGATTGGTTTCATCATGGACAAATGTAGGCGCAAATAATAGTCCATCATCTTTGATCACTCGGCGAATTTCTGCCAGCGCCCGGTCTGGTTGAGGCATAATATGCAAGGCATTGGCAATGACTACTCCATCAAAAAAGTCAGAGGGAAAGGAAAGCTGAGTCGCATCTTCTACCGAAAACTTCAACGACTCCCCTGGACAGCTATAACCACAGTTGTAATTTAATGCCTTTATTCTTCTTTCCATCAGTATCTTCTGGCATCCCTCGATCATAGCTGGAGAAAAGTCTGTGGCCTCCCAACACCTGACACTTTCCGCCAGAGGAAAAGACAGTTGTCCGGTGCCACAGGCAATTTCCAACACTTTCATTTCGTTACAAAGATGGGCACGAATCCGGTCACATAAGGCATCATACATCGGTGCCGACGACCTCATAGCAAAAGTATATAACCTTGCCACCCGCTGCCAAAAAGATTTATTGTCGTCGCTATTCATACTCTTACTTCCCTGTCACTACAATAAAGACCTCGCCAGAGTAATAATTTTATTTGTTATTAGCATAAACTAACTCAAATTGTGCGAAAAAGCTACTCTTGCAAGTAGCTTTTAGATTTTGTCGATCCAAGCCCATCTTCCAATTGATTGACTGCAAATCTTTCTTAATCCTATGAATAAGCGCCACAGGATTACCTATACACTCTTCATGCTCCGACGGATCGCGCGGAAATATTGTTCATCCTCTTCGGTAAAATCATCGATCACCTTATTTAATTGTCCCACGATGGATTCCTTTTCCTCCGGCAAATAGGCGGTAAAACTCACCATATCGGTAGAGGTTTCGGCAAAGACGATGATTCGATTATTGAGATTCTCAATCAACGTCCTGAACTCTTCAATGCGCTCCAATTCACTGGGTTCGATGAAAATTCCTTGCTGCAGTTCATCGTATAATTCCGTTCCTGGCAAGATGGCAACTGTCGTCAAAATCATCATCCGAGGATGAAATTGATTTAAAACCGCTGCGGTTCTTTTAGCGCTTTCTTCGCATTTGCCAGCACCCGCCAGACCGCCGAGATAAATGATCCGGTAAGAAACCCCCGCTTCCTCTAATTTGGTAAATTCGCGGATAATATCTGCTTGGGTGTAACCTTTATTCATATGTGACAACACCTCGTCATCGGCACTCTCAATTCCGACGACGATGTCCACATAACCCACATCTTTCAAATAACGAATATCTTCCACACTTTTTTGTTTGAAATCATTGATATGCGCGTAGGTAGAAATTTGGGCATCCGGCACATAACGGCGAATCATTTGACCGATCTCCGCTAATTTTTCCACACTGAGGGCGTAAGGATTGCCTCCCGAAGCCCAAATTTTCTTGGCATGGGGTGCAAACTCAGCAATCTCCTGTAAATCTGCTTCAATCTGTTCCATGGGTGCCATTTTGAAAGGATAACCATCATAGAAATTACAAAATTTACAGCCTTGATGGGTACAGCCAACGGTAATTTCCAGAAAAATGCTGTTAAATGCGTCCGTCTGAGGACGTATAATCGGACCATTGTAGTGCATGATTTGCCTCCAAATTTGCTTTAAATTTTCTGATCATCCATTTATAAAATCAGAAGATTAATGTGAATATAACATGAATTTAAAGTAAATATGAGCGATTATATGCTCATTATGTTCTTTTGGCACATATTTACTGCATAAATTGTAACTCTTAGCCAATAGACGAACATGATTCTTATACGCATAATAAGAATATCGTGTTTACTTGGTGACGAGGTGCTTTTTCATGGAATTTAAAACAATCACTTACGAAGTAAAAAATAACATAGGCATTATTACACTCAATCGACCAGAAACTTATAATGCAATCAGCGAGTATATGTGTAAAGAGCTGACCAAAGTTTTGATCTGCGCTGAACGGGATGACAACGTACGGACGCTTTTGTTAAAAAGTGAGGGCAAAGCGTTTAGCAGCGGTGGCGACATCAATGATATGAAAGATAGTCTAAGTCGCAGTACAACGGAAATTTTAGAATTTGTCAACTGTTTCACGAGAATGGCAAAACAATTAATTACTTTTTCAAAACCAACGGTTTGTGCTGCTCAAGGCGTAGTCGCCGGTGCAGGGTTCAGCATGGTCCTAGCTTGTGACGTCACAATCGCTGCTGAGAATATTCGCCTCATGCAGGCTTTTGGCAACGTAGGGCTTCTGCCGGACTCAGGATCTTGTTATCTACTCGCCCGCGTCGTGGGTTTATCGCGAGCCAAAGAGCTTGTCTTTTCCCGCCGTACAGTCGAAGCTGATGAGGCTAAACGTTTGGGTATCGTTCACGACGTCGTTGCACTGGAAGACTTGGAACAGACCGCCCTTGCTTTGGCTGAGCAATACGCTGCAGGTCCTACGAGAGCCTTTGCCATGGCAAAAGGTATTATTAACGCTTCCATGGAGAGTACATTGGAACAAGTGCTCGACAGCGAGACATATCGCCAGACTGCTCTGTTTGCCACCGAAGACTTCCGCGAAGGAGTCGTCGCTTTCCTAGAAAAGCGAAAACCTGAATTCAAAGGCAAATAAGATTAAGATCATCGTATAGCTGTTTCAGATTAGCGATCAGTCAACTGCAATTCAACCTAAACAATGAGTTAACTGCAACCTAGCCATCTCAACAGTTTAACCGCAAATCGCTACCGGCTAAACTTGAGACCGTTGAGCACCTGTTCAAGAATAAACAAGGCGCCTCGCGGACCAAACAATGTTTTTTCATAGACATCCAGATAGCCCATGGATGGTTCGGCAATTTCAATGCCACAACGGTAACCTTTCTTTAAGACAGAGGCAGCCACATCGTTTCCATCGCCGAAGCAGATTTCTGCTTCGGCATTTTCATTCCTCGGAAAGGGCTTCATGAACTCTTCAACCTGTCTCTGATGTGTCACGGCAGGCACGCCGCTGCAAACAAGTTCCACAGGGATCATCCCTAGATATCGGGTCAAAAAATGCAGCAGCGGCAACGCTAAACTATAATTTCCATACAGTCTATAAGCTGCACCCTTAGGCATCCCTAAAAGGGAAGTATAACGTGACAAAAAATAATAGGCTCGTCTGCGGGCTGAATTCATTGACCTGATCACGGGCTCTAAGTCAAAAGCAATTTGTTCCGCCAACTCCTCAAAAAATCGTTCACAGGCGGGGAAACCGACGGGCTGCCCCAGCGTTGGAATAAAATAAGGAATGCCGAGTCGCTTTTCTAAATACTTAGCTAAAGACAGACCATTCTCCGGCGACACCACGATATTTAACTCAGCTTTACTCAGATTTGTAATTTGATCAATGCTCTCATCGAACAAGGTGCTGCCCACTGCAACTCCTCCATCTTTCAACAGTTGTATCATTTCCCGGCGGTTGCCGTGGGCGTATTTGTCCATCAAAGTAAAACCCAACAGGTTGACATATCCCCTCTCCGGCTTTCTTGCGAGTGGCAACTGTTCTAGCAGGGCGATCAGCGCGTCCTGATGCCCCTTGCCATAGGTCTGGGAAAACCCCGGTGTGTCTAAAGCAAACATGACAGAGGCCGGCTGGCTTTCTCTCAAAAGTGCCTCCAAGTCATCGCCGATCAGGGCTGCTCCAGGGGAATTGACAACGGCGACAAAATCAAAAGATCTCTGCTTGACAAACTCCAGCAGACGACTCAACTTATCTTTGCTGCCAAAGACATAGTCGTGGGAATCCAGATATGTACAGGGCACTTGACCTTGACCAAAATAAAACTCACTTGGATAGTCTAAAGGATCGTAGCTAAAACTCCGCATACTGACCCCGCCCACGACAGCAGCGTGGTAAAACTTACAGCCCGTCGGTCCATTTAACAAGACCGTTCCACCTCGCAGAGCCTCAAGAGCAAAAATCATAGACGTGAAACTATCGGGCAAAATTTTCGTCAAAGAGTCGTACATCGTCTCGCCATCCTTCCTGAATATCCTGTCTAAATAGTTGTACCCAGCGGCGAGCTAACCTGCGACCGCTGTCAGATCCTCCCGCCGGCGACAGTTGAATGGTATCAAAAATTACACCGGGAATTGTTTCTGCGGTGTTGTAATTTCCTAGAAGCAGATCCGGTCGTAGGCGTTTTACATCGGCAAGCCGCTTTTCTTGTGAATAATCCACTTCCCATTCCCCGACATACTCTCTGTAAGGACTTTCACTGTACACATCCTGGGAAAAATTGATCAACCCCACTTTGACGATTTCCATCCCTGCGTCAAGGGCAGTGCGCAAAATCCAATCTAATTCATGATTATAGGACACAACCATAAGGCGCTTGCCCTGCAAAATAGGTCGAACCGCCGCCATCTCCGCCTCATAAGCTGTTTTTTCTATTTCAATTAATTGTGCTGCGACCTGTGGTTGATCAAAAAATTCACCGAGAGCGTTGATGAAAGTAATGGTCTGGTCTGTGCCGATGGGAAATGCAACCGGAAAAAACTCGATATCAAATTCATTTAAAAAGAATTCTTTCAAGAATTT
Organism: Clostridiaceae bacterium; assembly: GCA_012520525.1. Classification (GTDB taxonomy): domain Bacteria; phylum Bacillota; class Clostridia; order Saccharofermentanales; family Fastidiosipilaceae; genus JAAYOA01. The sequence goes on from JAAYOA010000048.1 coordinate 15,367, forward strand.
ACCCATGTAATCGTCATAGGCGTTGATGTGTAAACCGGCGTGGAGCAGCGTCTGGACTGACGCCTTCGTGGTGTCGTTAAGATATCGGCAGTGCAATTTAGCGCCAAAGGCAGCCAGCCATGTCTCCAACAATCTGATGTTGTCGCTAGTCGAATTGGCGATGCTTTTCTCACCGTAAATATTGACCAAGAAAGGATCTGGATCGGGCAAATTGTTTCTCTGTACCAGTTGTCTAGCCACCTCCCGGTAGCAGAGCATCATCCCCTGCATATAGTCACCGTTGAGGTTGCCGTCCGTCGGCAGGATGACAACCGGAATATCGTGTTTTTCTTTTTTAATATAGGTGTCGAGAATCTTTTCAACATCATCGGCAATGATACCGGCGGGACAAGTCGTTACAACTATGATTAGTTCAGGTTCAAACTGTGCTGCTTTCAGCACGGTTTCCAGAAGTGCCTCACCGCCGCCAAAGACCATGGCCGTCTCATCCATTTCCGAGGACAAGATATTGGGTCTGAGCTGCACCGGCAAGACAATGCTCTTTTCCAGCAAAGAGCGTCTACCTAGAGAAGATATGCTCTGCAAACTGAGATTGGCACAGCTGCGTGGACCGTGGGAAATAGTGATGCTGTCGCGGATTTGCACAGCCAGATTCATCGCCCCATTATAAGCACAGCCATGGAGAGGTTCTCTCATAAGTAAACTTTTAGATAAGAATTGATCTTCAACCTTCTCGGTCTTGGGCAGAGAAACAGTGGGCAAAGACTTGGTCTTGACCCTAGTCTTACCTAGGACACAGGTCTCAAGTTCGTCATCGGACAAGGGGTTAGCTGGATAAAGATCAGTCTGTTGCCAAATTATTTGACTTAGCTCTGTGAAGGCTCGAGCCACTGGTGAATCAGGATAGGCGGCTGCTACACATACCCCTTCCTTTTCGGCTTGGGCAAAGAGCGAATCCCGGGGAATGCGGATTAAGATAGGCAATCCGACCGCTTCTGCGAAGCGCTCCACCCGCTCAAACTCATCTGTCAATCCACGTGCATTGAGAATGATACCGCCTGCTCTTGGTCCTACCGAAGCATAATTAGAAAGCCCCCGGAGAATATTGTTCGCGGCATAGAGGGACATGAATTCGCCGGAAGTCACTAGATAGACCCGCTCGGCATAATCTTTGCGCAAAGGAACAGCAAAGCCGCCGCAGACCACGTCGCCCAAAACATCATAGAGAACAACGTCAAAATATGAGCGATCTAAGCCAAGTTGGTCCAACAATTCAAAAGTGGATAAAATACCCCGTCCAGCACAACCTACACCTGGCTCAGGTCCGCCCGCCTCCACACAGTGTATACCAGCCGCGCCGATGTGTACTAAATCTTCTAATTGATATTCAGCAGGTCCTTTTCGCCGCATATAATCGAGTACGGTTTCAACGTCTATTCCGCCGAGCAGCGCTTTACAGGAATCATGTTTCGGGTCGCAGCCAACTTGCATGACATTTAGACCACCCGTTGCCCAGGCAAAAGAAAGATTCGCAGAAATAGTAGACTTGCCGATGCCGCCCTTGCCATATATTGCAATTTCCATGGAGTATCCCTTCTAGTTTTGCTCAGTTAAAGTTATTCTCAAATCGTCCTCCACTCTCTATGCTGTATATCACTTTCAATGACATATATCGAAAGAATATCAAGTAAACAGGAAAAACTAGTGATCATATTTGATCATAAAGAGGACATTAGCTAGAAAGATGTCTACGCTACACAAAGCATTATAGCGAAAAAAAGATTCAAACAGGAAAAAGCAGGACTTTTCAATCCCGCTTTTCCTTGAATTGTCTCTAGAACAACAATTATACGAATGGGAATCAGTATGTTAAGACATCAAAATAACATTCAAATTTAACCAAGTGACGCTGATATCATTTTAAAAATATACAAAGCCAGATGCACTCTTTCGACGTCTTGGCTACCCGATGGCGCATATATTTCGGCAACCAAAAAGTAGAATATGGGGTCAAAGCTATAATCGTTCCATCGGCTAATTCAAGCTCAGCTTCTCCGCTAAGCAACATGACCCATTCATCTTCATCTTGCTCATACCAGTCACTGGTCTGACCACTAGACGTGATCCGCTCCACCCAAAATGTCTCGGTCTCAAAATGGGTCGTCACCACTTCATCTGTTTCATCAAAAACTAAATTATTCAAAAAATTATCCGGCTGCATGTGCTTTACCTATACCTAATGAGTAACCGCTCTCTCCTGGATGTCTCTGTAATACTTTAAATAATTATGTATTTGCTCATCCCGAGCGATCGCGTTAGACGGAATCCATTTCTTATTTAATATAATTCGTTCTTTGTAAAATATCGATGTGCCACCCATCATTTTGGCAAATGCCTCTGGTCCGATCTGTTCCGTCAAAGTTGGCGTATCACTAAATAAATTAACACCGTAAGCCAACTGGTCACCTTCAATCTCCACACCCATAGCACCCAAAGTCGTGGGATACATATCGATCGTGCTAAAAAGTCTATTGTGCTGCTGGTCTTCAGACACCTCCACCGCCGGGTTGACGATTAAATTAAATACCGTGCGTTGACAATCTGAAGGTATGTCCTTAAAAAATCCATTTGCCATGCTTGTATGGTCGCCGCAAACAATTAGAGTGGTATTTTCATAAAATGCCTGTTCCTCAAACCAATGGATAAAGTCGCAGATTCTGGAATCCGAACAGTAGATTGCGTTGCTGTAGGAATCATCAAAGGGTTGGGGGAAATCATCGTAGAGATAGCCATCCGGAAAATGGGTGTCTACGGTCAACATACCAAAATAAAACGGCTGATCCTGATCGGCTAATTCTACTAACCTTTGTTTTGCAAACTCAAAAAGTTTTTCATCTTCATATCCCCAAAACACATCATAGTCGGCTGGCAGACGCCCATCTTCGATCGCAGTATTATAGTCATTTATATAAAATGGACCGTGATCAATAAGATACTGAGACCGCTCACCGAAATGCGCTTCTGAACCCATCATATACTCAAGATGGTATCCTTCTTGTTTTAGGATCTCGCCTATTGATATAGCGCCGGGTAAAAATGTATCGCCAACGCCATAAACTGAATCTTGAAGTTGTACTTTCAGAGGAATACCAGCCGTTTGACCGATCATTCCAGCGACGGTCCAGCCGAGACCTGGCATGGGCAAAGCTCCACCTATTTGTTCGGTATTGCTAAATTGTAGATACTCCTCTTTAAGGGCAAGTTCCGTCAGCCCGGGGATCAAATTTTGTTCAAAACCTCCGCCATATTCGGGCGAAGAATAGGTGGATTCCATTGATTCCAACAGAAGATAAATCACATTACGTTTTTCTTCGGGGAAAACTATCTCTACCGATTCAGGATCTACATAGCTTACCCCCATCTGGTCGCTATTTTGTAACCTGCCATACAACAGTGCGGGAATACCAAGAACTTGAAAAACTAAAAGGATCGCTACCACCATAAAAACAATAGACAGAAATATGCCACGTCTGCGAATAGTCGGCAAAATGCGATTTGAAATTTCTTTCAACCGCTCCCTAAATCTAGGTCCAACAATATCAATCCGTTCCTTCTGATCGGCTTTTGATTTTCGCCGTCTGACATCATGATTAAGCAAATAAAGTAGCACCCCAGTGATCACACACGAGATAGGTAATACCGTCACCAGAAAAATTAATACAGGTTGGAAATTGGCACCTTTCAACGGCACCTGAAGATGAAATAAAATCTGTTCAAAAGCCAGATCCGGGTAATTGTTTCTATACCAAAGAGCTGAACAAAAGAAAAAAATACCCAAAAATAAAAAGATCCGTTGGGTGGTCTTTTTACTCAATGATCGGTTAGCACAATCACTGTTGATCGTGCCATAATCGCTATTTTGATTAACATTTTTAGTATTGTTGTTATTTTTCCGTTTCATGATTTAGATTTCATGTGCTGCACTAGTTGTCACAACACGACCGTTCAGTAAACATGATAGTACTTGATTATAGCACATTAGATATAATTCTTTAATCAGACATAGATATATGAACTTTATTAAACGAATCAAAGGCTCCAGAATGAAGCCTCTGATTCGAGAATAACAATCGCTAAAAGTGAACCTATTGTAGCAGATCACCTCTACTAAAAAGCAGAGTCAACTTTTTAAATGCTAAATAGCTGTGGATTAATTATGATCATTGAGTGTCTTTCGTAGCAGTATCATTATGCCGACAAATAGTAGAAAGAACACGCCTATGATATAGTAACCTGTTTCTTCCCCCGTCTTAGGAAGTGATCTTTTGGAACGATCTTCAACCTGGGAAACCGGCGGATCATCGCCAGTGACAAGGTTAGATTGCTTATATTTAGTTGATGTTTGTGCGGTCACCTCAGGTTGACTAGGTAATATTGAAGGTTGCGTAGTTATGATGTGAGATGACTGATTTGGAATAGGGATAATCTTAGTTGTCTCGGTCGATTCCGCCACTTCGGTGGTAGAAGAAGGCTCGGTTGTTTCTATTGTAAGCGGAAATGAAGCACTATTAGACGAGGATATCAGGATTCCTGTCAGTCGCAACCACCTCAATGCACTCAGAGAAAAACTTGCCAATTTAGAAAATTGGGCAATACGATAAAATAAAAAAAGTATCACTTTTTCTTTAATTGTCGCAGGATTATTTCTACAGCTTTAGCTTGTTCTGACAGTTGATCTTCGTCTTCCAATAAAGCATCATAAAATGCCTTTACTTCGGTAGCTCCACCGAGTTTAGAAATTTGTTTATTATTGAGAAGGGCGTGAAATAATTTTTCTTTTTGTCGAGGATGCCAATCCTTATATTGTTTCAAATCATGAATGGTCTGGAGGGTATATGTAAAATTAGGACTCTCCAGCAAGTCATCAATAAGATCATCTTTTTTCCTGTCCGCTTCATCCCTCTTATCGATCTTTTGTGCCTTACCCATCTCCTCTTTTTGCTGACTGTGGAACGTCTCTAAACGCTCATTCATCTCTGTGCGATCTATGATCGCCTTGACTAAACCGTCTAACTCTGAACCCTCGGTATAATTAGCAGGAGCAAAATATTTAATCCGATTATCGGCGAGCAACCTATAGACTTTGTGACGATCATCTTGTTCCGGATTATATACACCGATGGAATGACCGCCATAGGTGTTGACCAGTTTCATACAGGGGATGTCGGTGTCACTGTCGCCGATATAAACCATATTGCGAAATGGCACGCGCAGATGTTCTGGTGGGAAGAAATCATTGACGCCGGGGTCGTTGATATCCAGAATGCCTTTTTCTATGCGAAACAGAAATTGGGTCTTGCTTGTATAGTTAATAACTTGAGCGGGCCAGACCGCCACACCGTCTTTATCATAATAAAATGAGCTCGCGTAAATTTTTTCAAATGCACCTTTCTTAGCGATCTCTGTTCCCTCAATCATCTCCTTCAATCCTGAAGAAATAATATAGTGCTCGACGATCACCCCCCGCTGTTCTCCGTAAGAGTTAATGCGGTCGAACCACTCTTCGACCCCGGGAAAAAGTTTTACCTTTGCCCCATAAGCCATTAAATTATTGCGATTAAATATGACCTTTCCTCTGGCACCTTGCACCATCATGTACATATAGGCGAGATTTTGATCCATATCATTTTCCTCGGCGAGGGTATTGGATTCCTGCCAAAAATCTGCTTCGCCAAATTCTATCGCTTGAATATAACCCTGAGCCTGCATATTATCCGGCGACAAGGTTTTATCAAAGTCATAGCAAATAGCAAGAACGGGTCTATCTTCCTTGGTCTTGCGATCAAATTTTGTTTTATTCATAAATACGGCCTCATTGCTATTTTTCAGGAGATAACTTTTTTGCCGCCATATTTTTCTGGCTCAAATAAAAGACCGGCTATATGGATCACATCAGCACCGCCCAGTTCGAGACCCGCTTGACAATAGTGGCAGTATGCCACAACTTCATCCGTCTCAAAAGTCCGGCAATGGGCTTCCATTAGAGTTTGCTTTTCTTCTTGCGTGTGTTCGATAAATTTACCTTCAGCCTGGTCTACAAAGCGGCGTGGAGCCATCGCAGCATTGCGCGGAATACATGGCTCATAGAGGGTATAACCACAAAAATTTGTTTTCTCAAAATTGTCGAGTCGTTCAACAACTTGGATGTTCATTTTATCTAAAATAGCACGCACTGCTTCTTGCTCTGGACGGCGATCGTATGTGCGCCAACAATCTTGTAAAGTCACAGTGCGACCTTTGTAATTCGGAAAAGGAAAACTTTCATCCTCTGAAATATACTCCCAAAGGGAGCGCTCATTGACCTCGCGCTTCGTCTCTTCAATAATAGCCAGGCAGTTGTGGCAAAGGGTGTATACATTGTCACCTGCCGCGAATTCGCCGGTGTCTGGCAAGCCTTGCCATATATCTTGATAGTCAACAGGCATTTTATCAGTAAAGATTTGCAGTTTATAGTTGGGTACACAACAGCGGACGATCTCCATACCATAGTGTTCTGTCACATATTTTTGGATCTTTTGGCTCAAAATTGGATATCTAGATGTAAAGACACAACTGGCAATATAGATATTTCTTTTTGATGTCAATCTGATCTTCCCTCCTCTTTGTCTTTTCACTTTCCCGTTTATTTAAATCAACTGTAATTTGAACTGCCCACCACCAAGGGCGATGAGCAGTCAACTTAGTTTTATTATATCGCTGTTCCCATGTGGTATAAAGCATCGAGAGTTTCTGTTGCATATGTATAATAGAAGTTTTTATTTTTCATTATACCGTTCAGGCAATTGTCCATAACCTCTTGGATTGCCCCGCAGCCGTAGTCGATTGTCGATTGAATGAAATCCACTACTTCCTCAATTGTAATAGAATCATCTAATTCTAAAGTAGTGCGATAAACCAATGCGCCGGCATCATTTTTCTCTTCATAAAAAATCGGACCGAAGAGCGATTTATTATTGATCTCGGCTATTTCTTCAATAAAAATAAAACGATATTCATGCAATAACTTTTTATTGCTCATCAAATCAGCTTTAGCAATTGTTGAATCCTCGGTTAGATTAATGAACAACCAATAATCTTGTTCGTTAACATTAATTTGCGAAACAAAATTGACCCACGGTTTTATTTCAGGGGTTTTTGAATACTCCAAATCGCTGATGTTAAACGCATTTTCAAAAATATTTGCCATAGTATTTAGAGCGATTATTTTAGTCATAGTTGACCTCCAAATCTAAATTAGTCAGAGAGTTTAACAATAAACTCCAGCGTCATGTCAATCAATTCACAACGCTTGCCGGACTGTACTATACCATCTACACTTTTTTCCAGATCAGAAAGATGATTATTAAATTGAATTAGAACGGATCGGACATGTTCCATCATGTCTTCCCCAGTCAGTCGTTCGACTAGGTTTATACCTTTTACACAGCTGATGATAATGTTCTCTTCATCATATGAAAAGAAACAGTCCGACGATTTGACATTAATAGCATTAACCTGCTCTTTTACAATGAGTTTTGAATAGGGTTCATATTCGAAGTGTGCTTCGCAAAAGATGATTAAACTTTTATATTGTTCTCTTAGAGAGGCGGTGATTTGATATTCAACGCCGCGGCTCTTGATGGGTATAGTAAAATTAATATTGTCTTCCACATCGATTATTTTGGTAAAATTCCAGTTGTATTTATTCAAGGCTGTTTCTAACTGCAACGCTTTTTCCTTGATTGGTGTTTCATTTTTATATAGTTCAAACATCTCTAGCACCTCCATCTAAGAGTCAATATTATTTAGGTTTCGTGATCTGTACCTTCGGGGCGTTCACTTAATATATCAGCTTGCAGATTTTGTATTTAAGTTAAAGAATGAAATTTTACTGATCGACTGTAAGAATATGATATAAAAATAGCTGTCCGGTTTTTTACCCAGACAGCTATCGGCATTCGGCTAAATATACAATTTATGATTCTAACTTATTTCTTATGCTTCTCACTCACTTTTATTATTGAAAATTCCTGGCAAACCTCTTTTAATATTTTTTCAAGGCGATCCAGTCGCTGTGTTATCGCAGAAGTTGAAACCCGGTATTGCTTTGCCAAAGCGCCTATGTTTAATCTTGATCGATAATGACTGGTGTTGGGGCTATTTGCTTCCTGACGGATAATCAAAAATACAGTATCAACAAACGATTCACGCTCTGCCTTTTCTTCGCCGGCTTTCAAGCGCCCCGTCTTTAAATAGCGGTTCTTAGCTTCCGAGAATATTCGGTCATTTTTTTCTGTATCTACAATATCGTCTACAAACTTCGCCTCGTAGTCAGTACCATCAGGAATTTCTAAAGACAAGGGTTGATCATTAGCTGAATCTTCAGGTGGGCTTAAAGACGTTTCTCCATAATCGCCTTGGAGATAGGATTTCATGATATTTTTAGTGTATGTCTGATACTTTTCCTCATCTGAAGTTTTGTAAAGACTAAACATTTCATCAACCAGTTGTTGTTGGTTGAGTTTGCCGTGTTTTGATTCAACAATTCTACGCAATTTGTCTAAGTATTTGAGTTGTTGATCATTCAAAAAATTATTATGCATTGAAGATGGCAAACGTAATTTTACAACGTTATTAACATAATTTGCATAGGGATAATCAGGATCATAATTAAATTCAGGGATATTTTCAATTAAATCTGAATAGATATTTAAAATCTCCTCATGCAATTTCTCATTGGGATTATTGCCAACCTGCGATCGTCCTGTCTGGACCGGATTGTATTCTATAGTCCAACGTTCACACAATCCATCCATATGTTTATCGACACCGGCGTCGTTAACCTCATATATTTTTTTCAAAACATTGTTAGACAGTTTACCAAAAACTGTCATCATTTCTAAATAGAGCAAAATTTGAAATTGTTGCTTCACTCTATCGTATTCTTCCTGATTGCGATAGGGTTTGCCCTCATTTTTTGCCTGCTTTTCTTCATCTCTCAGGCGAAAATATTGAATCGCACAATCATTCAAATACTTCTGGATGAGTTGTCTATAATCAATATTCGAATTATTAGAATCCAACATAGTTACATCTCAATCAATTTGCGTAGCAGGTCATCGGGATGTTTTGCCCCAGCCGTCACAACAAGATCAATCATATTATTTAATGTGATCAGACCAGTTATATCGTATACTTTTCCCTCTAGGATCTCATCGGAAGAGATCGCTTTGCCTTCCATCATACGAGGCACATTGGCGTATATAATATTGCCAATGAACATGGGTCTAGTCTTCTGGAAATAATCCAACAGCCGCGTGATCACGATGGGAGTTGGCTTGGTTCCAATCGTAATATCGGCGTAAATCTTTTCGATGTCATCAAACTGGTCCAACAGTTTTAAAAACAACCTTTTCTGATAATTAATATGGAATTCAAAGTCAACTTGAACTGCTCTAAAGTCTGTAGGCGAATCAAGGTCACAAATAAAACCAATCTTTTCTTGCACAGCTCGCAAATCATCACGCAACGCATGAATGGTCTCAAGATTTTCATCGCTATTATAAGTGACGACGATGCGCACTTCGTCTTCGGGCGATGCATAGGCTTCAACTAATAAGACAAGGGGAAAACGGACAGCTCGATCAATTTGTAATTTTTTACTGTCCATTGCCTCATACTTACAATAATTCTTTGGTAAATTGTATGGAATTTGGCATAAAAATGCTTTTTTCATGAATGGCCTCCTTAGCCGGACAGTTGATATAAATAACAAATATTACAACCGGCTAATATATAGTTATAGATTAAAAACAGGATATTTCGAGATAAACTATTCATCCCAAAATAAGTCTGTTTGGATATGTGAAGACACTCTGAAGGGTTACAACTATATAATAACTCATATCGATTATTATTACATATCAGTGCAGCAATGTCTATTTTAAAAATGTATCATTTTTTATGCTCTTAACTTAAAAAACTAAATCTTCAAATGATATAACAAGTGAAGACATAAGAAGGACAACGATTATAGACTCAGTACAAAATTTAATATCCACCGCTTATTAGCATAGAATAACGGCATTCGCTGAAGGCTGGTCTGCTTTCCCCAGCTTTTACCACCTAAAACTAACACTAAGAACAACCTTAACTTAAAAACCAAAGTTCACAACTGATATAACTAGTGAAGAGCACATGAACCGAGATCACAACAGTCAATTTTAATATAGAATAACCGTCATTATTGATATAAGTCGCATTCTTCTATGGCTGGTTTTTCCATTTTTCTCCAGCCATTTCATATTTTTTTCTCTTTCCCAAAGAGCCCTCACGTGAGGGCTCTTTGGGGTTTAAATTCATTTAAAACTAGAGGCACGACTGAAAAAATCCAGCAGTATTTGATTAAAGAACTCGGGTCGGTCTAAATTAGCCAAATGACCCGCTCCCTCAATGATATAAAACTCACTTGCAGGCTCTCTCTGATGCCAAGCTTGTGCTTCCTTGACCGCTCCTGGAGCATCCTCACTTCCCACTGCGATGCCCAAAGGATAAGGTCGCTGCTCTGTTTCAAACTTATTGAAGATGCCGTTCAGTGAAGACAGATAGCTAAACGAACGTTTAGGGAATTCTAAACAAGAACGATAAACTAAATCCTGTGCTTCAGGTGTCACCGCACTCGTAGCCATCAAATCTTTGGCAAATGCCTTTTTATTGAATATCACTTTGAGAAACATCTTCATCTGTGTTGACCCAACGTCCTTTTGAACCTCCATGGAATAATGATTGATGTCATAGGCTCCTACACAAAAAAGAGAAGTCGTGCGGTCGGGATGGTGATTGGCAAAGTCCTGAGCCAACAGACCTCCGAGGGAAATCCCTAGTAAATGGACAGATGTCACCCCCTCCGCTGCTAAAATCTCTAACAGCCACTTTGTCGTGTCCACGATTTTACCCGGAGTTTGGGATGCACCGTGTCCCAAGAGATCTGGCACAATCAATTTGTAATCCGGTTGCAGCACTTTAATTTGTTCTGCAAAGAAGTTCCCATCGCCAAAGGCAGGATGAAGCATAACAAGACAGGGGGCATATCGGTGATGGTTGGTCGAATAGGTTAAAGGATTGCCATCGAGACAACGTTCTTCCATAAATTACTCCTTATGGCACTTTGCAGATCAATACTCTTCTATTAGTACATTGATTCATGCTCGTTGATTTCAAACTCATATAATTAATCAGTAAACATTTTGATTATACCGCGAAAGAAATGCCCGTTGGCCATTTCTAACAAACCTTTAAACAAGCCGCCTTTGATCCCACTGGTAATTTGTAAACTGCGCAGTGGACTGCCGACGCTGGCCGACATAAACAAGCGAAACAGGGGGTTTCTATAATCTTTTTTGCCTCCGCTTTTTCGAGCAAGAAACCGCTCAATAAATCTATAAACTATTCTCATTATAAGTGAATCTTTCTGCATTTCGACAATGGTATGATCCATCGTATATTGTCCTTTTTGAACCGTCGGTTCCACATACTCGCGACCCAATAATTGTTCCCAATCGGCCTGGGAAGGCGGTCCCTGAGGTTGTTCATACCAGCTGCCAGATTGCCAATTTGGAGCGGCAACAATTTCTCCTGAGATAGTTATAGTTTTTTGCAGACGCAAATCTTTAGACGAGGCGCCAACTGCAATGATGTATTCTCCCGCGGGGATTTTCCAGCCATCTGACCACACCGAAAAGCTGCGCCGATCCAAAGTAAATGAGACGACTTTATGTTCTCCTGGTTGAAGAAATACTTTGACAAATCCCTTTAGTTCTTTTGCGGGGCGGTGTAATCCGTCGGAGGGCGGCAAGACATAGAGCTGAACCACGTCTGCTCCTGCAACTTGACCGGTGTTTGTGACTGTCAGCGATGCCTGAGCGTCACAAATAGCCAAATCGGTATACTCAAAATCAGTATAAGATAACCCATAGCCGAAGGGAAAACGTACAGGCACTTCTGCCTTGTCGTAATAGCGATAACCGACATAAATGCCTTCTCTATATTGAGCATTCTGTTGCTGCCTATAAAATCCATTAACTGGGCAGTCTGTGTATGAATAAGGCCAACTCTCTGCCAACTTGCCGGAAGGATTGACTTTACCGTACAAGATATTTAAGGTTGCCTCTATTCCAGCCTGACCTGCGAGTCCCATATAAAGAATGCCCTTTACATCCTTTTCCCAGGGACATTCTACGACAGAACCACAATTCAAGACGACTACGGTTTGAGGATTTGCCTGAGCAACAGCTGCAATCAATTTTAGATGCCCCCGCGGCATGAGTAACGTCTCCCGATCAAATCCTTCGGATTCGTATTGATCAGGTAGACCTGCAAAAATAACGGCGGTCTTTTTAGTCTTTGCCAAGGAGACAGCCTCTGCAATCAATTCATCTGAGGTATCGCCATTTTCTTTGCATCCAGGAGCATAGTCGGCTTCGGGTAAAATATCAAGCAAAGAAAGCAGACGCAAAGGTCTAATATGACTTGATCCTGCCCCCTGATAGCGCGGAATTTGGGCCATATTGCCGATCCAAGCAACGGTATCGGACTCCTTTAGTGGTAAAATGCGATCTTCATTTTTTAACAGCACCGCACCTTGTTCGGCAGCTTCTAGGGCCAACTGGTGATGTTCTTCTATTGAAAATGTCATTGTATTCCGGGATTCATTTTGCCCCTGTAACTGAGATCGAGCAACTTCATTAGCTCTATGTTTTAAGACAAGATCTATAACTCGAGCTGCACTGGCCGTTACTGCAGCCTCGGACAGGCTTCCATTTTTCACTGCCGTCAGGGCTTCTTTTTCCATAAAATCACTGCCCCCTGGCATATTCAAATCACAGCCAGCAGCAAACCCGGCAATTCGATCATTCAGTCCACCCCAATCAGTGACCACCATACCGTCAAAGCCCCATTCGTGACGTAAAATATCCGTCAAAAGCATCCTGCTGTCGCTACAATGGACACCATTAATTTTATTATAAGCACACATGACTGTGGCAGGCTGACTTTCTTTGACAGCGATTTCAAAGCCTGTGAGATAGATTTCTCGCATCGTCCGTTCATCAAGAACACTGTCCGAATTAAAGCGGTGATACTCCTGATTGTTAAGTGCAAAATGTTTAAGACACGCTGCCGTACCGTTGTCCTGAAGACCACGAATAAATCCGGCGGCTAACTTTCCTGTCAAAAATGGATCTTCGCTAAAATATTCAAAATTTCTTCCACATAGAGGGCTGCGCTTAATATTTGCACCGGGTCCGAGGACTAGAGCTACATCGTAAGCGACCGCCTCCTCGGCAATCCTGCGACCAATTTTTTCTAAAAGATCGGGATCCCAGCTACCAGCCGTCGTCACTGCCGTGGGAAAACATGTCGCCGGAACGGAATCATTGATCCCCAACATATCAACGCGTTCAGTATGTTCTTGTTTGCGCAGTCCATGGGGACCATCACACATAAAAACTGCAGGAATGCCGTATGCATCCATTTTCTTAGTTTCCCAAAAATTAGCGCCTGAACACAATTTTATCTTGTCCAACAATGACATATTTTGCAGAATAGATTCGCTATCCACAATTGACCTCAATCTAAGTAATCATACATTACATATAGGATAGTATATCAATCTGACGCCTCAAACTCACAAGCTCTTTCTATTAAAAAACTCATTTTAAAAATCCTTACAATAATCTAGCCAAATTCGCTCCGCCAAGGGAACTAATTCAAGAGCAGGCGGCGTCCTCAGATACCGCACATCGAGACCGAACAGGGATAACCGAAAGCGATCCAAGGCATCGGCATCCTTAAAGGCTTGATATAACAAGACGCCATTGGACTGGGCTTGAGGATTATGGGACAGAGCTTTGATACCTTTCTTGTCATTGCGGTCATGAAAATAAATAATATCATAGCAAGTGGGATTAAAATCCAAACCTAATACTTGAACATGGCTTCTATAGTATTCTGCAGCGCGCTTGCCGTGACCCACGTCAAGACCATCATTTTTACGCCGGGTATCGTGAAAAATAGCGGCTGTGCTGAGAATATTCAAATCAGCCTCCGCAAGCTCGAGATGATGACCAATTAAAAGGGCATAAATCAAAACGCGGCTCACGTGTTCCTTTGTGTGCATGATGCTTTCCTTGTGCCAAAAATCGATGTCGCGATTTAGCACTTCAAGCCACTCCTTAGCTCTCTCTCTAATTGGTTGTAATTCAGGTAAAAGTAAAATTTTTTCTATATCCATTTGATCCCTCGAATTGGCAACGCCTTAAATGTCTTGGATGATGGCTTTATCTTATCAAAATTTCAATAGATTAATTAAAATTAAAAATAAAAAAGCCGGCGCAAATGAAAACGTCTGCACCGACTTTTTGATATAGATCACTGATTGAAATAATTAATTCTGTTATTTATCCTTTTGCCACTCTTTGTCAAGTATATGTTTGACTTCTGCCATCGACTTACCTTCCGACAAAGCAATACGTTTCAGATCTTCATATTCAAA
>JAAYOA010000049.1 GCA_012520525.1 Clostridiaceae bacterium
AATTTTAGATAAGAATTCGTATTTATCGGATATTGAAACAGGCATTTTTTGTTTATTCATAGTTATCCTGCTCAAGCTTTGATGAAGAATATCTCTCCAAGCTACTTTCACAAGTTCTTCGGCCATATATTCTACCAATTCGCCTTTGAAAGCACGGATATAGCCACCATATGCTCTGTCTGATTCATTTGCCTTTTCTTCTAAATTTTTAAGCAAATCATCATAATATTTTATAATTGCTAGTAGATTTCTTTCTGCATCATTAGTAAAAAAGTATTCTTTCATGGTTGATTTCCTTTTATCCTGCATTTGATTTTATCAAACAAAAGATAATTGGTCTAGACAAATAAAAACCGCCACAATGGGCGGCTTCTCATCAATTTATGTTTATTCTTCAGTATTCCATTCTCTTTCGAATAACGCTTTTGCGTTTTCTTGGAGGTAAATTACTTTGTAATGGTCATCAAATAAAACATGCTTTGTTTCATCACTAACTCTTGCCACATCGTCAAAAGAGATGAATATTTGCTTTCCTTTTTGCTCTTTATAAAATTCAATTAGTTTGTCTAAACGGTGTGGTTCAACACTTTGAAACATTACTGTATCGTGAACAAATGCAGGAAGTAATGTTTGATTTAATACTGTTAGATCAAATAAGCACACGCCTTTATTTCTTGTACCTGTACCTGTGTCTTTAGGAGTATAGAAAGAATAACTCGATAAACCATTAAGACTTAAAACAGGTGCTTTTTTGTTTTCGCCAATTCTAGTTTGGTATTCTTGCATAGAAGCATTAATCCTGTTTTGCAAAGAAGTGGCGGTGGAATAAATAGAAGACTCATATTTCTTACTAACTTCTTTGAATTCGGTTTCTGCTTGTTTTCTTAAATCAAAATTCTTATTAGCTTCTTCTAATTTTTGAATTCTATTTTCAAGTTCCCTATATCTATCAACAACTTCTTTTTTAATGTTTGGAACAGCTTTCAACTCTTTGAGTTGTTTTGCTAATTCTTCGATTTGAACATTAAGCATTGCGATTAAGCGTTGCTTTTCATCGTTGGCTTCTTTAGTCTGCTTCTCGATAATGTTTTTGACACCCTTATGGAACTTTTCTAAATCCTCAATTGGCTTTAGTTCAATGCCGGGGAAGAAATATGCCAATTTCTCATAATCCCTAACGAATGATTTAATGCCATTTTCGGAGTCAAATTCAATATCGTTGATTTCCGCTAATAACGTATCTCTTAATCTTACTAGTCTTGCTTTATCTGATTTAAGTTCATTTTTCCTGCCTGAAAGGATGATTTCTTGAGAAGAAACACCCAACTCATTATCATCAATCAATTCTTGAAGTTTATTTCTTAATTCATCAATCTCTTTGAGATTCTTTTCGTATTCAGTTTGATCTTTAGCAATTTCAGCTACACCAAATCTTTTAAGGTTATCATATTCACGTTTTTTATCACGAGCTGTATCATACTCCCCTTCAAAATTGCCTAGATTCGAGTAGAGATTATATAGTCTCATCAAAGTAACAATACCATTTCTTGTAGACGAACATGAAATTTCTTTAATTGTAAATCGATAAAACCTTGTAAAGGCATGGTTGTTCGACTTCATACTTAAATCATCGCTTTACAGAAAAAGGAACAATC
>JAAYOA010000050.1 GCA_012520525.1 Clostridiaceae bacterium
TCCCAGTCCCCTTTGGAAATGCTTAGGTTTGACAGCACAAGAGATTTTATCTCGTCTTCTTTTTCCTCCAAAAAGACCAACGGGACTTTGCCTATATCTCCGGCATTCATATTCAATGTCGGATTTAAAATGTCTGTTATTAAAGATACAACTTTTGAATTAAGGAGACCCAGTATATATGCTAAGTGTTCCGTAGGAAAACAACTCATGCCCGCAACATTAAAGATAAAGTCATCCGAATAATAGCGTGCTGCAAATTCACCGCTGGTAATCAATGACCAACTGACACTCTCGCGAAAATTATAGGCTAAATTCTGTGGGCGAGACTTCTGCTTGCCTCTTTGATCCTTAAAGTTGATGATCTCGTCACCGTCTTTTTCCCAATTGACCACGTATTCTTGATTACCATACCACCGACGAAATGCACCTCCTTTATTCAAAGGCACCCATTTACTGACAGTATGCTCTCCAATCGTCAACTTCAACCATGACACCTCAAACCACAGTCGCAAAAATCTATTATTGTCACCTGTTATAAGTCCTTGTCTTGGCTTTGCATAATCGTCCAAACAGAGCGCTTTGACAAAGAGATTTATGATTTGATCACTTGCCCAATAGGCTATTGGCGACCCAGGAATGTTCAAAAACCGCTGTTCATTTTCCTCATAAAAATAACTGCACTGATTTGCATTTAAAGCGGCTAAAACTTTTTCTCGCTGTATATCCATACCACCTTTAAATGATGTTAAGCGAATATATTGACCCCGCTTCGAAGACACACTGTTGCCTAACACAAAGGCACATATAGGCACTGTCGCCTCTTCAAAAGCAGAGTACTCCATTTGAATCAATGTGGTGATAGACTTATTTTTAATAATAAACTGTCGCAACGGTTCATAAGTCTTTATAAACATCCAAACAAGGGGCGTCATAAATCCTGAATATCCCCCCGGCTTGCAAAAATCAAAATTGCGGTAAATAAATATACTAAACAAGTCCTTGCCATAGTCCTTGTAGTGATGATCAATATAATTTTTTAGATAAGCATCAAACTTATTAAAGTATGGTGGATTGGTACAGACGACCGCATATGATTGAGATAGAATCATTGCCTGTGACGCTAACTTTTTTAATAGAGAGATGACATGGTCCAAGTTTGTTCCAGTGTCCAAGGTAAGTTGACCAGTCCGTTGCTTAAAATCATTTAAACTCTCTATAAACTGCGCGTAATCACGCTTCTCCACCTTTAAAATCGACCCCATCTCTCGGGCATTGTAAAATGTTTTCAATAAATAACGACCCAAGGCAACTTGTTCCTCATCCAATCCTAATGCGACAAGATCTTGGGTTAAAATTTCGTTACTTTCTTCAAATGCTGCTAATGAACACGGTGATGTTTCAGTCAAAGCCCGTCGGTTGCAGCTTCTAGCTTTCATCATTAATGAAAAATAAGCCAACTGATGAGCCCGGGGATCAATGTCCAAGCCGCTTAAATTATGTTTTATAATCTTTATAGCCGCGTCCTTTTTGGAATAACCACATTCAAGATAAATTTTTAGAAGCACATCAAAAGCGTAAAGCAAAATATGTCCAGATCCCATACAGGGATCAAAAAAAGTCAGGTCTTCCGGCTGAATAATTTCGTCTATTTGCTGGAACGATCCATCCTTTGGCAGCACAAGAAATTCTAATTGATTTATCAAAGAACTTTGCGGGTTTCGTTCAATCCAATACCGCCCCAAAGAATTGTCCACGATATATTTAACAACCCAGTCTGTAGTGAATAATTGGGTAGCAGCTGGAATATCTTTCTTTGTGATGACCCGCTGTTTAAAGAAGTCAAAGATCTCACGACGTTTTTGTGAATTATAAAACTGGTAAAGCCAACCGATTATCTCAATATGTCCGCCCTGTTCCACAGAGAAGTCCGCTTCGGGAATGGCTTGGATTAATCGGAAGACAATGCCCTCACGATCTGTAAAGGACAGAGGCAAAAGCAGTTCTGAATAGTCAGCCGTTTTTTCAAACAAGTCGGGTAACATTAAGTGTAGTTGATTACACTGTTTTATGAATAACAACCTAAACAATGTATCTAGATCATTTGTTTCATTAAGCTCTTTAATCCGAGTCTTTTCCTGTTCTGAGAATACAAAGTTTGTCTCAAAGGGTACAGTCACAACATCGGGTTCTTGCTTTCCTGGCGTTTCAGACGACAAAACCCTTACGCGGCTCGGCAGATAATCGTTCACTTCCATAAAACGCAGAGCAATCAGGCGGTTGAACCAGGTATAGGCCACTTCCTCTATGACCGAGTCAAAGGCAGTTTGATAGTCTGTCATTTTTTCGCGACGACGAATGACTTCAACCAACTGCTGGCGCTGAGCCAGTACCGTCCCCGACAGTGCTTGATTTTGTTTTGTGCCTATGTCATAAAAATGGGCATCCTCCGTTGAATGGGACAATGGAACACTAATTCCTTTGCTTGTAATTCCCACTAGACCAGCCTTGTATGTGATGTCATTCACGAGCTTTTTTCTAGCCCACACGGCAAATTTTTCAACTGCTGACTTATTCATAAAGACTTCCTTAAAGCGATGCCTAACGATCCCTGTAAGTATCGAAGAACTTAAATTTTGGAAAGAATATTCAAATTTATGTCACCCATTGATGTCTGCACATATTTATAGTTCCACTTGACCCCATCGTCTAAGTCGATTTCCTTGCGTTCATTTGCTAGGTGACCTATTTTACCGTCATAGTCGCGGGTTTCCTTGAGCTGTTTTTGCAACTTGGTTCTGCGTCGTTCTGCCTCTCGTCGTTCGCGGGCGCTATCACTGTGTTCAATCAGGTCATCCATGTTTTTAATTTCATTCTCATAAATGCGCTGAATCCAGTGAACTCCAGAGACCCTTAAATCACCTATCAAATCAGCTGACCAGCGCTGCATATAAATTAGAGCCTTAAAACCATTCTGTTTGCCGCTGTCAAACTGCCAATAGATCGGTCTCTTTTTATACATTTTCACATGATCACTGTAAAAGTTTGACAAGAAGTAGTGACGGATCGCCAGGCGACCCTCCTTTTTTCCTTGACCTAAAATTTCACCTATATATTCCACATTTTGGGGCAAGGTCTCTGCACCCAAAACTTGTTCTATAAACTTGACAAATTGCCCTGTCAGATCAGCATCAGAATAGTATTCATCTGTTATCGAGATAAATGCCTCTTGTTCGGGATTTTGTTTCTGGACAACCTGAACATCTGAATTAAAGGGTGAATAACGACCCAACATACAACCTACAGTAAAAGAAACAAACAATTTAACCACGTCTTCTTCAGTGAGTACAAAGGGATTAGCCGTTATATCTGATGCCTCCTTTTCCCAGTCGTCACAGATCCTGCTGACCGTAATGTCTGTCGCTGAAATTTCGGGAGTAAGTTCATCAGTTAGACCATATAAATCTATGAAAATTTTATTTAGTGTGATTTCATTAGCATGCACACGATCAAATACACTGTTGACCAGCCATTTATATGCTGCGACACGATCCCTTAGAAAGTTGGACTGCTGCAGATCTACAACCCAGGCGGGTATCTTAAAATCAGTTACGACATTCGTAAGTTTATCGATATAAAAATCAAGATTTAGCAACGGATTGCCCATATAATCCCAAGATGTCTCAAAACTATTCCAGTCGAATTTAGATAAGGCAATATTGTCTTTGACTAAGTTGATTACCATTGAGGAATCTTTCATATCTAGTACTGGAAAACGCATAAAGTCTCCCACCTGCATATTAATGGTGGGATTGATCATCTGAAGCACGTGATCCGACAGTTTCGTTCCCATCAACCCAAGAATATAGAATAAATCGTCCTGGTCTTTTGCAAACGCGGACATACCGGCTACATCGTGGATACTGCCTGGTTCACGATAGCGAATACTAAAAGTAGAACTGCTGATCAGAGACCAAGTGACCGCCTCTCTGAAATAGTAGGTATAATTTGACACGCCGGAACGGGATCCCCCTGGGCGCTTTTTATAAGCCCGAATATCCCTACCGTCGTCCTCCCAGTTAATGACAAA
>JAAYOA010000051.1 GCA_012520525.1 Clostridiaceae bacterium
ACACTAAATTATTGACTTATGCTAAAAATGAAGCGGGTGATATCTCTTTCCCATCCATTGGTGCGTACTATTATGAACCCATTTTGCGCAAAGGTTCACGTGATGATAAAGGACCCGGTTATCAGGGGGGAGTGCGTGCTTTTGGCAAGCAAACATATGTAAATAAAGATAATCAACGAATTTCATATATATACGATCCTGTTCCGGTTCCATTTAATTTTTATATCGGCAAAAGTGATGCCTACCATGTATTTAAACGCGATGTGAGCGAAGTGACACTCGTTGATACGTTGCCTACCTACCAGGCGTATAATTCAGAGACGGGTGAAATAGAAACCAGACGGGCTGTCTTTAATGCAGCCAATAATCCGGGATGGGTATACAATGATTCGGACCAGACGGTTACCTTTGTCAAGTCCTACAATCCTAAAACGAGCATCATCTATGGCTTGCCGGTGCTGTATTTATCTTTCCCGGGTGCCATTATTGGACAGGATATTCTGAATCAGGTAAGAGCTGTGGTTGAGCCTTATGAGCGTCCCAGTTATGAGCCATTTATTTATTTAGATGATGATGTAACGGTTATGCCGGGACCAATTAAAGATTTGCCGCCTCCAGGTGATATTGCTCACTTTGACAAAAGTAGCTTACGGCCGATTTTTAGAGATCGATTGGTCGATAAAGAAAAACTCTTTCCCTGGGAACTGACTTTCTTAGTTAATAAAGAGCGCATGAAAGAGGGCTATTATTTCCAAAATGTGCGCTTTAACGACTATAACTTAGATGAGCGTATGGCATATGTGGATGTCCAGTTGCCTTTTAAAAGCCATGTGGCACAAATTATCGGTTATGACCAGTTGGGCGAAGAAGTAGAACGTGGAACGTCTGTTAACGGCGTCTATAAACTGAAAAATCCTGAGAATATTTATAGTTTGACTGTAAATATGGGAGCAACTAAGATCAGTGATGATTATAAAATTACGATCAATACACGTCTGCGCAGCCCGGAAGATATTCATTATGATTCGGAGATAGGGCTGAATAATTACTTTGACAACTGTGCTAAATTGACGGCGGATCGCTATGATAAAGATGGTGATAATAAACTTGAATTTACAAGTTATCAGTCCTGTGATAATACCCGCCTAGTTACAATCGAGCTTAGTGCAGAACCTATAAAGACAAGTACATTCCCAAAATCAACTTCTGGCGTGTCCATGGATATCGGTGATCGCGGCAGTTTCACATTATCTGTTGTGCGCAGTATTAATCATGGAACCACCATTCCCTCAGATTATGATTTCACTTTGAGTAATTTTAGAATGGTCGATTTGTTGCCAGAAGGTTTATTGCTTGAGAATAGAGGCGTCAAACTTGATTCAGAATTTGCCAAGTGCCCTGGGGCAAACTTTGAAGTTATTTATGATGACCCAACATACGACAACCGTACAGCCATCGTATTCACAGCTGACGAATTATTGCCGAATGTCCGTCAGATCGCCACGATCAACACTGTGATCGATTTGACAATTGCAAATGGTGTTGTGACTAATAATCTCTATATGTCCTTTGATCAGGACAATAGTGAATACTATTCTTACGGTGCTAAGGTTGACACAACGGCACCTAAAGATGGTTTTAATTATATGCGTGACGAAGCCTCGTTTTCTGTACGCAAGGCTGATTTCATGCAGGCTCGCAAATATATTCGTTTGGTCGAGAAGGAAGGAAATAATTATAAACCTGTGAACCAATGGAGTCCGACCGGCGTTTCTACCGATCCTGGCGGATATTTCCAATACTTATTGCGTCTGGATAACAATACTAGGTATGTTAAAAATCATACTGAAATAATAGATGTTTTGCCCTATGCAGGAGACCATTCTATTCAGATTAATCAAGAAGGTGAACGGATTTCTAGACAGTCTTATTTTTCCAACACATTACTTAAAGCAGAGGTTTTAGGTGAGTATGCTAACGACTTTGAGATCGTGTACACCAGTGATCCCATTCAATATCCTGAAGGGGCCGAAGCGGGTGCCTATTTGAAAGGCTTGACTTGGGGAACTAATTCCAGTGCTGCCACTGCTATTTGGGTGCGTCCGAAGTCTGATGCTCCTGATGCCGGTCAGCTCAAAGCTGAAGATAAGTTAGAAGTTGTCTTGACAATGCAGGCTCCCGACGATGAGAGCATAAGAGGTCAAAAAGCTTTTAACTCTTATGTGCGGCATGATGAGACCATGCAGCGTGGATTCCTAGAGACAAATCCTGTTTATAATTTGATCGCATATCCAACAGGTAGCCTGGAACTTCGAAAACTCTCCAGTGTTAACCATTCGGACGGTTCAGCGAATTACTTGGCCGGGGTTGAGTTTACTCTGTTTTCTGACGAAACGGGTGCGGTGGTAGCAACTGCTATAACAGATGATGAGGGCTATGCTCGATTTAATGAGATAGAAATTGGCGATTATACCTTAGTAGAGAGCAAACCTCCTGCTGGATTTAAACCGATGCCAGACCGCAAGATTAAAAAAGAAACATGGATGCATTATAAAAATTATCATTATAACTTAGGAATGATAATGAATGAACCCATCTTTAATGGCAAACTGATAATCGAAAAATTAGATGTGAACAACGAACCCCTGGCAGGCGTTGAATTCCGTGTCAGTCGCAAAGGCTATACGAGCTTTAAACCGATAACCAAAAAGACAGATGCGAATGGCCGGGTTGAATTTTCTGGTTTGGCAAAAGGGGAATATATGTTGTCTGAACTTGACAGTTTGAATCATTTGCAGCCACTCTCCTACATCTATCTCGAAAACACAAATAAATATAGTTTTGCAATTAGGCAGCCAGATGAAGTCATTGAATTGGTGGGTGATGATGCGATTGTAAATGACTTGGCTCAAGTAAAATTATTAAAATTAGGTTTGACGAACTCTTTAGACCCGGAAAAAGATCTGAGTGAATATCAGAATTTAGATGGCACGATCGTCAGCGAGGCTATTACTTTTAATCTTCAAGAAAAAGGGAAACCTGAGACGGCCCGTCAGATTACAAAACCGAGCGGAAGCTTCTATTGTACGTTAAAGGATCTGAATGTTGAAACAGTATATGAGCTTAGTGAATTGAATGTTCCAGACGATTCCATCTATGTGAGAAATCCCAAGACATATACATTTAGAATTTCAGCAGCAGGTAAGTTATTGTCCGAAACAGGCGAGATCTTTGCAAGCGATACCATCCTGTTCCCTAACGAGCGTAAACCTGTAGTCGGCAAGGCGACGTTGGTTAAAAAGGATAACCTTGGGTCGCTTCTAGCAGATGCAGAATTCACACTGTACAGATTAAATGAAGAAACAGACACATATAATCCTTCATGGTATAACCCAG
>JAAYOA010000052.1 GCA_012520525.1 Clostridiaceae bacterium
ACACAGCAGTTAAGCTCACTGGTGCCGAAAATACTTGCCTGGAGACGGGCCGGGAAAATAGGTTCTGCCGGATCTTTTTAACTTCTATAGCGGTTACTGAACTTCAGTGACCGCTTTTTTATTTGGCGTGATATGTTTACTAATTCAATGTAAGTTTGTGATTTAAAAAAGACGGACTACTTGATGGTAATCCGTCTTTATTAGGTTATTTTTAAGTAGACAAGTCAACAAGGAACTAGCATAATTTTACTTCGGTTCAATATAAATTTTCTATCTTTAATCTACTAGCTGTCGTTTGACTTTTTGACTCGTTGTTTTCGGGAATGGTTCTTTACGGATCGTAACGTGGGTGATCCGCTTATAATTGGGCTGTTCGATCAGCATCTGGCGGAAATCTTTCAGTAGTTCATCTGCAGCTGGTTGAGTTTCGTCACCTTCAGGTTCGCCTAGATAAACAATTGCTTCGAGTCCGTTGGTGTTGCCATTCTTGTCTAGATGACCACGCACAATTAATTCCGCTACTGCGTCGTGATGGCGTAGTACACTTTCGAGCTCTTCTGGGTAGATGTTTTTACCATTTGCCATTACAATTATATTTTGTTTTCGGCCCGTTATGACTAGTTGATTTTTTTCGGTAATATAGCCGTAATCACCGGTATAGAACCAACCGTCACGCAATGCTTCAGCTGTCCGTTCGGGGTCTTTATAGTAACCCAACATGACGATATCACCTTTTATTAGGATTTCTCCAATTCCTTGTTCATTAGGTTGATCGATGCGCCATTCGATGCAAGGCAGTGGACATCCCGCTGTCGTCCAATCATTAAATGAGTCAGGATTAACACACACTAAGGGCGAGCAATTCGGTGATGCCGTAACCACCAATCAGGGAGAAACCGATATCGTCAAAGAATTGACCTATGTGTGAAGGGATAGGGGCACCGCCACAGACGAGTTTTCGCATATTGCCGCCGAAGGTTTCGTGGATCGATTTGAAGAAGACTTTCCTCATGTCGATGCCAATTTTGCGCAGCCCTCGTCCAATTTTTATCAATGTATTAAAGGCCTTTGTTTTATTTTGAGCCGCTACAGTTTTGGTTATTTTGCTGTAAAAAAGTTCGGCAAATGCAGGGACAAGATAAATATAATCGGGTTTATAAAACTGCAGGTTCTTTAGAACGCGCATGAGGCTGTCGTTGATACAAATTGTTGCGTGCTTGTGTAGTGAGACAAGAATCTCAGGAACACCTGCATAGGTATGATGGTAGGGCAAGACCGATAAAGATTTGGTAAAGACCGTCGAAACCATTAAACCGTAATATATACTGGAAACGAGATTGTGTTCACTGAGCATGACGCCCTTTGCGGACCCCGTTGTACCGGAAGTATAAACCAAATCCTTTAATGCATGGGGATCAGACTCAAGACTGCGATAAACGGTATCGTCCATTGCACTGCCCTTTTTCATACATTCACTATAAGACAGAAAATCGCCGTCATCTTCGGTGCGGTCAAAACCGATGAAATAGCGTATATTAGGTAGTTCATCACGATGTCGCCGCAGCGATTCTTCACGATTTTCTTCATAGAAAACGACTGTCGAGTCGCTCGCTTGCAAAAGATATATGAACTCTTTTTCAGGCAGATCTCTATCTAAGGGGACAAAGACGCCAGCAGACTGCAAGGCCATTAAATAAACGACCAACCACTCATAGCGATTTTGGCCGATACAAGCGATGTGTCCTTCGGCTTCACCTAAGGAAACAATAAAACTGCCTAGGGCTGCAGTTTGGCGATCAAATTCTCGATAGGTCACTTCATGCACTACATCGTTGACTTTGTACATAAATGCTGGCTTGTCACCTGCGGCAGCGACGGCTTGTTGCATCATGTCTTTGATAGACGTAATTTTGGGAACATCATAATAATCAAAGTATGGATTTTCTTTAATTTTAATATTTGAATTCATTTGTTATAACTCGCAATCTTATTTACTATCTTTAGGATCTAATTGTGAAAATTAAAGATTTACAGAATTTAATTATACAGAAAATCGAAACTGTATATAAAGTGCTAGTAATATTAAGCCGCTGTTTCTTAGTTATGTGAAATTAATTCTGGAATAGGAGTTTTCAGGGGCGTATAATGATATCAAAGAGTATTGGCTGATATAAGGAGAGTTAAAATGAAAGATCCAAATTGTGCGTATTGTGGTAATGAAGAAGCGTTAGCTGCATTTGGTTATCCTATATGTGAAATGGACAATGCACTTTTATATGTATTTAAAGAACAGAGTAATAAGGGTAGAGTTATTTTGGCATCCAAAGATCATTATGATGACTTTACCGAAATGTCCGATGAAGAAAGAAATGGCTTTTTTGCCGATATGGCCAAAGTTGCGAAGGCACTACGTAAATTGTATGAGCCTGATAAAATAAACTTTGGAGCATTTGGCGACACGGGTCATCACTGTCACTTCCACCTTGTGCCAAAATATAAGGGCAGTGAGGAGTTTGGCGGTATGTTTGCAATGAATAGCGGCAAACTTATTTTGGATGACGAGGCCTGTGCAGTTTTAGCAAATGAAATTCGAAATGCACTAGAATAATGTTCTAAAAGCTATCTAGAGTTGCCAATTAGTTGATAGTCGTAGTTCTATAGAAAAAAGATGTAAATCAGGTATAATATTCTCTTGGGAGGCGTTCCAGTCACCTTTTGGTAACGGGTTCGCTTTCTTTTTGAAAAATAGTCTGCAGGACAGTGTTGAGTCACAGAGTACATATTAATCTGTTGATTACATTACCTTCTGATCATCGATTAATAGAAGTTGTTGGACATTTCACTACTAATAAATTATACTCATTTAGTCCTGATATAATTAAATGGTTATTCACTTCAATGAATAGAGGTATTATATGCATCGGAAAGGATTTGATCGAGGTCAATATCTGGAAGAGCAAAGTCGTTATATTATCGAACGAATCAACGCCTATAAAAAATTATATTTAGAGTTCGGCGGAAAATTGAGCGGTGACCTCCATGCCATGAGAGTTTTGCCAGGATTTGATGCCAATGCAAAAATTAAATTGCTGCATAAACTGCGGGACATTGCGGAAGTTGTAATCTGCGTTTATGCGGGTGATTTAGAACACAGTAAAATACGTGGTGACTATGGTATTACTTATGACGAAGAAGTGATGCGCATGATTGATGACTTTAGATCTTGGGAACTTAAAGTCAACAGTGTTGTGATTACCCGTTTCAATGATGAGTCAGCTGCAAAATCGTTGAAAAATATTTTAGAATCCCGCGGCATTCGAGTTTATTTGCATACAGCGACTAGAGGTTATCCTGTCGACATAGATACCATCGTCAGCGATGAAGGTTACGGAAAAAACGATTATATTGAAACAACAAAACCCTTGGTCGTTGTAACGGGACCTGGTCCAAGCAGTGGAAAATTGGCGACTTGTCTGTCACAACTGTATCACGAGACGATACGCGGCAATAAAGCAGGTTATTCAAAATTTGAAACATTTCCGATTTGGAATTTACCTTTAAAACATCCCGTCAATATTGCTTATGAAGCTGCAACGGCAGATCTTAAAGATGTCAACATGATTGACCCCTTTCATTTGGAGTATTACAATGAATCAGCTGTAAATTATAATCGCGATGTCGATGCATTCCCCCTCTTGCGCAGAATTTTAAATAAGATTTATGGTAGTGATGAGATTCCTTTCCATTCGCCGACTGATATGGGCGTTAATCGTGCAGGATTTTGTATTTACGATGATGAGGCCATTGTCGCAGCTGCCAATCAGGAAATCATTCGCCGTTATTTTGAAGCTGCTTGTTCTTATAAAAAAGGTCAGAGTTCGTTGGAAACTTATCAACGAACTAAATTACTGATGGAAGAACTTGATCTGAAAGAGGAGGATCGCGCCGTTGTCGTTGCTGCAAGACAATATGTAGAATTGTATAAGCAGCGACCGGGGGTTGATCCGGATGATAATATTGTCGCGGCGGCCCTTGAATTAAGTGATGGGACAATTGTAACTGGTCGAGGCAGTGAGTTGATGACAGCAACGGCAGCGTGCCTGCTCAATGGCATCAAACGATTAGCCAATATCAATGATGAGCTGCACCTATTGTCGCCGATATCAATAGATCCCATGTACCATCTTAAAAAGGATGTCTTGAAAAAAAGGGAAACTGCTCTCAACAGTTCAGAGGTTCTTATGGCTCTTGCAATTTCTGCAGCAACGAATACTATGGCTGCCCTTGCCTTGAAACAACTCAATAAATTAAAGGCTTGTCAAGCCCATGTGACAGCAATTTTGAATCGAGCAGAAAAAGATGTCTATCGAAGTCTTGGTATTGACGTGAGTAGTGATCCGATCTTTATGTCAAAGAATTTATATTATGAAAGTTAAGAAGGCTGAGTCGGATTTGATTTAATCAGTACATATTTAAATATATACAATATAAGTGAACGGGGGAGTTCCCCCGTTTTTTATTAAATTTCGACGCAGAGACGAAGAACTTATAAGTTGAGCGTTAATAAGGACAGATTAAAAAATATAAAATTAACATCAAGTTAGTACAGATTTAATAAAAGTCCTAAAATTCAGGATAAATGGGCAATTGTAAACAGTATATAAACAACAAGCATTTTAAGAAAAAGGATTTGACAAGAGAGGTTGAGAGGGGTTATTATAGCAAAGCGCCTTGCGAGAGCAGGTCCTCGGACCTTGAAAATTGAACAGTGAAAACACAATGCTTAAACGAGCCAACGTTATAATTCCTAAAGGGAAAAAGACGTTGAAAAAGAGAAATTAAAGAGCCAAGTGCTCTCATTTGAACTGAGAGTTTGATCCTGGCTCAGGATGAACGCTGGCGGCGTGC
>JAAYOA010000005.1 GCA_012520525.1 Clostridiaceae bacterium
ATGGATTGTCTTGTTCCCGGTGTCGGCGAAATCATTGGTGGTAGTCAACGTGAAGAACGCTATGATCGCTTGCTTGCTCGCATGGAGGAACTGGATATGGCGATAGACGAATATCGCTGGTATTTAGATCTTCGCAAATATGGAACAACGAGACACGGCGGATACGGACTTGGTTTTGAACGCCTCATCATGTACTTGACAGGTGTAACCAATATCCGAGATGTCTTGCCGTTCCCGCGCACCGTTGGCTCAGCCATGTTCTAATCAATTTAGGTTCAAAGAAATCGGTTCGCGGTACAGCAGGGAGGTAATTAAACCAGTGGATAACCTGTCAAATGTACAGTCAACCGAACATCCTGTCACATCAATGCAGCACATGCCTATCTGTGAGCGCCCTTACGAAAAGTTAGATCGAGTGGGCGTGGAAAATTTGACCAATGCTGAGCTTTTGGCAATTATCATACGCACGGGTAAGTCAGGGCAAAATGTACTCACGACAGCTAAGCAATTGTTGTATAGTGAGGGTGGTAGTGAAGGTGTGACAGGTAGCCTACATCGACTTATTAGTTTGACGCCAGAAGAAATGATGGCTTGCCCTGGCATAGGACCTGTCAAGACCCGACAAATTTTAGCAACATTAGAGCTAGGTAAGCGGCTTGGCAATGAAACGTCAAAACCAGCGAAGGATTTGAGCAGTCCGGAAGCAGTTGTTTCGTATATAGGAAATGAACTGCGTTTCCAGGCTGTGGAAGAAGCCCATATTTTGATGACCGATTGTCGCAACCAATTAATTCGCTCGCTGTTAGTTTCCCGCGGAGGTGTGACATCGACTTCACTGCATCCGCGAGAAGTTTTTCGTGAAGCCATACGGGCGAATGCAACAGGTGTTATTATTGTACACAATCATCCCAGTGGTTTTTGCGAACCAAGCAAGAGTGATATACAAACAACTATCAGATTGTGCAAAGCAGGGTTGATGATCGGTATACCTATTAACGATCACATCATTGTAACGACTAACAGTTGGATTAGTATGCGTCGTGAGACAGATATATGGGATCAATTATAATTGAGGACGGTAAACATCGTGGCCATTAAGCAGAAAAATCGCTTTTTAATTGGATTAGGCATCTTTATTATCATCCTAGGAATTATAGCCTGGGGGTTGATACCGAATAGTTTGCTTAATCGTCTGACCGTTGGCTTTTCGGCTGTACAGCAGCCACTCAAAGAAGGAGTTGATAATGTATCTGACAGCGGTGTCGGTTTTTTTCAAGCGATCTTCAATGGCATGGCGATCCGAGAAGAAAATCAGGCTTTGCGCGATGAAAACACTCAATTACATCAGCGCATCAAAACTTTAGAAGCTGAGAATTTAAAGTATCAGGAACTTAAACAAGCTGTCCATATCAAAGAACGCTATGAAGGCTATGAGGTCTTACATGCCAGCGTCATGTCACGGAGCTTTGGCAATATTTTTGATATGTTTAGTATTAACCGCGGTGGCGAGGACGGACTTTCAGAAGATCCAAGCATTAGCTATGCCGTTGTCGATGCTAATATGAATCTTGTCGGCCGACTAGCGCAAATTAATGCCAAGGGTACTAAAGTATTGCCTCTTTATAGCGAAGGATTTACTGTAATCGGCAAAGTTAATAAGCCAGACGGAGCAGTCTTTCGAGTGCATGGAGATTTGTCACTGAGTCAAGATAATCTTTGTATGATTGAGGGTGTACATGTCGATGCAGAATTAAATCCGGGGGACGAAGTGGTTACAGATGGATCGGGCGGATTGTTTCCCGCTGGTATTGCCATAGGTACTGTATTAACTGTTGAAGAACAGGGTGGGCAGAGAGTTGCAACTCTTGAACCTAATGTCTTAATAAGTGATATATCTGATGTTTTTATTTTAGTAGGCAAACCCTATGAAGATCAGTTTGAAGAAGACCGAGTGGATCGGGACAGTCCGGAAGAGGACAGCGAAGACTCTACTGAGGAAAAAACACAGACTGATGATGAAGAAGCGGAAACTGTAGAAGAAAATGTGGGGGAAATTGACGCCGCAGAAAATACCGACGAGCAGACTGAAGCTGAAACAGGAGGCGAAGATACGACAGAAGGCGATACAGAAAACAGCGATTCGGAGGCAGAAGAATGAGAAGCAAGCGAGAGATATTGCGCATCATTTTTGTCTATATTTTTTATATAATTCTAGTTACTTGGGTACAATTCATGTGGCCGGATATGGGCATGGTCAAGATGATTAAACCTGATTTGCAACTGGTTCTTACACTTATCAGCGCCTATTTATTTGGCTTTAGAGATGGTGTTGTCGTCGGTATCTGTTGCGGTATTTTGCGAGATTGTATTTCTGCCAGATATTTGGGAACAGGTCTTTTGCTGTTATTTTTATGTGGCGTCTTTGCTTCATTTTTTATGCGCAAACGCTTTACCAACAATTTGGTCACTATCTTTTTGTTGACGTTTGTGATTACTCTCATAGTGGAAACCGTTATATTTATTATCCAAATCGCAATTTTGAGGCGTCCAGATTTGGTTGCTTGGTCCATATCTATTATCGACATTTTTGCGGCTCGAATCTTGCCCCAGATTCTTATTAATATTGTTGCGACAATTCCTATTTATTTATTGTTAAGAAATTTTGGTCCTTATCCGAGACGTCAGCAAAAAGAGGCTATGAAGCCGCAACAGATAGAGGATGTGATGTTGTGAAACCGCCTTTTAAAAAATCTGCTAACTATTCTGATTCGTCGAATGGGAAAAAACGTAATGCCAAGGCAACTGATCCCCAAAAGACTCAAATGCAACGGGAAGATGATAGTGACGGCTATAAAGATTGGCGCGCCTATGAAGATCAGTTAATGAAAGGTTATTCCTTACCCAATCGATCACAACGTATTCGCTCTTTTTTTAAGAGCAGATACGCTTTTATTGGCTTGATCTTTATACTCTGTTTTTTATTGCTTACGGGTTCGGTTGTTCATATACAACTTTTCACAAGTGACGACACAAAGGATTTATTAGAGAGAGGAATTTCTCGTCAAATGACGATCCCTGCTGCTCGAGGAGAAATTTATGACGCCTATGGCAATAGATTAGCATGGAATGAACCAGTGAATAACATATATATAGCCTATGCTAATCTTGAAAATGAGCGTTTCAATCAAGTTTTACGCGATGTTAGCATTTTGCTGGATCGTTACGATATTACTTATGACGATGTTGTTTCGGACTATATTGATCTCGACGAGATGAAATTCACGATGTCAGACGAGGATATAATTAACTGGCAAAAAAATACAAATTTTTTAGGGCTTAGAGATTTACCAGAGGGTCAGGTTGAATCTGCATTAGACACACAATTTGTCAAGCCGACACCGGAAGTATTTTATGAATTTATGCGTCAAGTTAAATTTGGTATTTCTGATAATTATTCGGAAGATGAACAAAAAAGTATTTTTGCACTCCGGTTTAAAATTTATCTTTCAAATTGGTTTTTTCAACAGGGACAGCCGATCGAGATTGGCGTCGATGTCCCTGAAGAATTAACTCATATTGTCAATGAACAGAATTATCGCTATATAGGTGTGATTAGCGGTGAAACTTTTCAACGCCACTATGCTCCCGAGGCTCGTTATATGGCTCAAGTAGTCGGCTATATTGGTGATATTAATAATGAAGAACATGATGAACTCGCTGAGCAAGGTTATGGCTATCACGATACAATTGGAAAAAGTGGCATGGAACTCGCCGCTGAACGTTATTTACATGGTACTAATGGTGTAAAACGTTACCACGTTTGGGCGGACGAAGAAGAGCAAGCGGATCCCCTAATTGATTCAGGAGGAAAAGATCCGATAGCGGGCTATGATGTCCATTTGACGATTAGACCTGACGTGCAAAAAGTAGCTTTAGATGAATTGTATAAATATATTCAATATATTAATAGTCGAGAAGATGATCCTCTCTCGGGTAAAAGTACAGGCTGTGCGGTCATGCTTGATTTGAAAAATAACGGAGCAGTTGTAGCCATGGCGAATTACCCTTACTTTAACCCTCAAGATTTTATGGATATGGAAGACGATGAGGAAGCAGCCAAGCGCGTAGAAGAGAATCTTCTAGATGTGGAATTAAAACCAATGTACAATCGGGCGATTGCATGGCGCTACCCTCCGGGTTCAACTTTTAAAGCATTTACCGGTCTTGCAGCCTTGGAAGCGGGGGCAATCTCTGAATCGACTACTTTTAATTGTGAAAAATATATATACGTCGATGGACATCGTTTCCGGTGTGATGGTACCCATCATGAGATAAGAATAAACAAAGCATTAGCATATTCTTGTAATATCTATTTTTATAATGCAGGTATGGCAGCGGGCATTGATAATCTGTCGGAGACGTATCGCATCTTGAAATTAGGCGAATTAACTGGCATTGAGTTGCACGGTGAGGATGCTGGGGTACGACCATCACGGGAAGAAAAGGCTTCGTTATTTGAAGATCCAGGCGACCAAGTGTGGTTTCGCGCTGACACTGCTCAGGTTTCTATAGGACAAGGTTTGAATGCTTATACTGCATTACAGTTAGCCAGAGCAACCGGTGCTTTGGCAACGGGGCGCATGAATTATCCCCATATCATTGAAAAAGTAGTAGATGAAAATGGTGAGGTCATCTATCGTCCCAGCGATCAAAGTGATGAACTGCCCTTCAGCGAACACAATATGCAAGTTGTCAGAAACGGCATGAGGGAGGTAGTGACAGATCCCAATTCCACTGCCTATTCTAGTTTTTTTAATATGCCGGTCAGCGTAGCCGGTAAAACGGGTACTGCAGAAGTAACTATAGAAACCGGTGAAATTTCTACCGACGGCTTATTTATTTGTTTTGCTCCATTTTATGATCCGGAGGTGGCAATCTGCGTAGCTGCAAATGCAGGAGCACGAGGTGCAGGTATTTCAGAAGTAGCGGCTTCTATGATTCGGGCATATTATAATTCAAGCCATGAATAAGTTTAGTGGCTATACTTTTCTTGTTTAATCAACTATATTTAAACAATATTCGTAGAAATTGCTGAAAAAAATTGTGAAATATTGTGACGAAACATTGCAAAATCACAGTAATCGTCTTAATCTATATCTATATATAATTTATTCACTATATTTAGATAGAATATTTTTTGTATGCAGCAGCGATGAAATTAAGGAATGTGGAGGATTGCTTCGTGAAAATTGTACTGCTTGCTGATAATAGAAAAAATGAGTTACTTGTGAACTTTTGTATTGCCTATAGTCACATATTGGAAAAACATGATTTGTTTTCACTCTTTCATACCGCAAAACTTTTGGAAGAAGCGACAGATTTAAATGTGACAGGTATATCTACAGATATTAATAGCAGCATGGATCAACTTGCTTTTAGAGCACGCTACAATGAGTTAGACGCGGTGCTTTATTTGCAAGATCCAACCATGGAAACAAAAGAACCTTCAGCTCATCTTTTTTCAGCATGTGATTTTAACAATATTCCTTATGCAAGTAATTTGGCTACGGCAGAGATCCTTGTCCAGGCTATTGATCGCGGAGACTTGGACTGGCGAGAGTTGGTGCGATAATGCGTTGTTTAGTACAAAGAGTTTCCTCTGCTTCAGTAACAATAGATGGAGATGTGACTGCAAGAATTGGTCAAGGACTTCTTGTTTTATTAGGTATTGGCGAGGACGATACCGAACAAGAAGTCGATTATTTATGTCGCAAAGTGTTGCAGCTGCGCATCTTTTCTGATGCTGACGACAAAATGAATTTATCGCTCAAGGACGTCGGTGGAGAGTTGCTGGTCGTTTCTCAATTTACATTATTTGGTGATACGCGCAAGGGCAATCGCCCCAGTTTTGTCAAAGCTGCTAAACCTCCCGTTGCCATCCCCCTATATGAGTATTTTCTAAAGTCTGCGAGAGACAGCGGAATTAATGTAGAACATGGCGTATTCGGTGCTGACATGGCAGTTCAGTTGGTTAATGATGGACCGGTGACCATTTGGATCGACACGGCAGAGTAGGGTGTTTTAATTTATTTAGTTTATACTCATTCTTAGTTTAATTACAGAAGGTAAAT
>JAAYOA010000053.1 GCA_012520525.1 Clostridiaceae bacterium
ATAACGATGCCGGGTTTAGCGGTGTAGATTGTCAAAGTGGTGCGATCATCATTCTTGCGTTCAATAGTGATGCGCGAAATGCCAGCATGATAGAGCTCTTTTTTAACAAAGTCTCGAATATTTTTATCTTCTACTAAAAAACGGCTGAAATCTCCTTTGTCTGCGTACCAGGTTGTATCCCAGTCTTTGATGACGCCGACTCTGAAACCATGGGGATTAACTTTTTGACCCATTTTATCCTCCTTAAGACTGTTCTTTTACAACGATTGTGATATGGCTTGTGCGCTTCATGATACGATGCGCGGAGCCCCGTGCCCGAGGTCTGATCCGTTTCATAGTCGGACCTTGGTTGGCGTAACATTCTGCTACATACAGAGCGTCACGATTCAGTTCGTTGTTATTAACAGCGTTGGCTTCAGCTGATTTCAAAAGCTTTATTAATACCGGCGATGCGCCACGCGGAATGTATTGCAAGATTGCATAAGCCTCATCGATGGACTTGCCGCGAATAGTATTCAATACAGCTTGTACTTTGAGCGGGGAAATGCGCACATTTCTGGCCGTTGCGATACCGCGATCTCTACCGATTCCCAGAGCCTTGCGTTCTTTTTTACTCAATAATTTAGGACGATTGGAGCTCCTAGGAACGGCGTTGTATTTTTCTAACAACTCGTCGCGATGTTCCTCTATATAATCTCGATTCAATATGGTTTTACCCACGGTTGCCTCCCTTTACATTAAAACCTAGATGTCTTTTCAGAACCTGCATGGCTTCTAAAAACACGAGTCGGTGCGAATTCTCCAAGTTTATGTCCTACCATATCTTCGGTAATGTAAATCGGCACATGCTTGCGTCCGTCATGAACAGCGATTGTATGTCCAACCATCTCCGGGAAGATCGTAGAAGCTCTTGACCACGTTTTTACTACAACTTTTTCATTCTTCTCGTTCATCGCTTCTATCTTTTTCATTAGAGCGTCTTGAACGAAATAACCTTTTTTAGATGAACGGCTCACAGACTCTCACCTCCCCTTTCTTATTTACCTTTGGCTCTCTTGACAATGTACTTGCTAGATGGTTTGCGCGGATTTCTGGTCTTCTTACCAAGAGTCGGTACACCCCAAGGGGTCAACGGACTTGGTAATCCAATCGGGGAACGACCTTCACCACCACCATGGGGATGATCACACGGGTTCATGACAACGCCGCGGACATGAGGACGTCTTCCCATATGGCGTTTGCGACCAGCTTTACCAATATTGATCTGCTCGTGTTCGCCATTACCTACTTCACCAACTGTGGCGCGGCAATTCATTGCGATGAAGCGCTGTTCGCCAGAAGGCATTTTGATCAACGCGTAATTGCCTTCTTTGGCCACTAATTGTCCGGCGGTACCTGCTGAACGAATCATCTGGGCGCCTTTACCCGGTTTCATTTCAACTGCATGTATAAATGTACCTACAGGAATGTTAGCCAGAGGTAGTGCGTTGCCCGGCAAGATATCTGCATCCGGACCGCTGACAACCTTGTGGCCGACTTTCAGTCCTTCGGGAGCTAAGATATACCTTTTCTCGCCATCTACATAATGTAACAAGGCGATGTGGGCGGTGCGGTTTGGATCATATTCAATAGCAGCAACCTTTGCTGGAATGCCATCTTTATTGCGTTTCCAGTCAATCGCTCTTAATTTCCGCTTAGCACCGCCGCCTCTGTGGCGAACGGTGATGCGACCATAAGAATTGCGACCGGCTGTGCTTTTCTTTGCTTTTACTAATCGCTTCTCGGGGCGCTTCTTCGTCAGTTCGGAAAAGTCCGCCGACGACATCTGACGCCGCGCCGGAGAAGTCGGATTATAGTGCTTTACTGCCATCTTTCAAACTCCTTTTTCTATCCGATCACTGGCCGAAGCCAAATGCTTCGATGGATGTCTTGTATTTGCGGCCCGTTGTTACTGTTTTGCCATCTTTCGTCTGATAGGTCTCATCCTGAGGATCCATATCGATAGTGACGATGGCCTTTTTAAAGGACGATGTATTACCTACATGAACGCCCATACGTTTTTTCTTTCCGCGGTAATTTTGGGTGTTAACGGCGATTACCTTGACGTCGAATAACTCTTCAGCTGCACGACGGATTTCGGGTTTCGTTGCATCTTTAGCGACCACAAAGGTATAACGACCGTTCATGCTTTCCGCGGCACTGCGTTCGGAAATAATCGGTTTAAGGATGATGTCCTGAGCGGATTTCATTACGCATATACCTCCTGAATCTTTGCAACGGCGGATTCGGTGAGAACTAAGTTGTCATATTTAAGAATGTCATAAACATTCAAAGTCTCAACTCGACTGAAGTCTACCTGGGGCACATTGCGGGCGGATAAGTAAAGATTGTCATTCGCAGCCGCTTCCACAAGCAAGGCACTGCCTTCGACAGGCAAGCTATTCAAAGCGTTAACAAATGCCTTTGTCTTGATCTCCGGCAAGTCAAAATTATCAACTACGACGATCTTGCCATCTCTAGCTTTTGTCGTAAAGGCGGATTTCATGGCCAGACGACGCATCTTTTTATTAACACTTTGGCGATAACTGCGCGGATGAGGACCAAATACCACACCGCCGCCGACCCACTGCGGGGAGCGAATCGAACCTTGGCGAGCACGACCTGTACCTTTTTGACGATAGGGTTTTCTACCGCCACCGCGACGTTCACTTCTTGTACGCGTTGCCGCTGTACCCTGGCGTTTATTAGCCAGAATAGCTTTGACAACTTGGTGCATAACTGCTTCGTTGGGTTCTTCCAGACCGAAGATCGTATCGGAAAGTTCTATTTCACCGACAACGGCACCTTCCATGTTATAAACATCTAATTTTGCCATTTATGGTCCCTCCCTTACGCCTTCTGTCTTTTGACGGTCGCCTTGATGCTTAAGTAGCCACCAGGAACACCTGGTACTGCACCTTTAACGACGAGGATGTTGCGCTCGCCGTCAACGACGACAACTTCTAAGTTTTGTACAGTGACATTGATATTACCCATTTGGCCCGGCAACTTTTTGCCTTTGCGTACCCTAGCGGGCGTTGCCGACGGACCGAGGGAACCGACACGTCTGTGATACTTTGAGCCGTGGGCTTCTCTACCGCCCTTTTGACCGTGCCGTTTGACATTGCCGGCAAATCCTTTACCCTTTGAAACGCCGCTTACGTCGACGCGATCGCCTACTTCAAAGCAGTCAGATACGACCAGTCGGTCACCAACTTTAAGTTCGCTATCTTCAGCGACATGAAATTCTTTGATAAAGCGCTTAGGATTTATATCAGCTTTTTTGAACTGTCCCATATCTGGGCGGTTGACGCGATTTTCTTTCTGATCGCTGAAACCTACTTTAACAGCTTCATATGTGTCAACGCCGTTCGTTTTGCGCTGGATGACATCGATTGGACCACACTCGATGACCGTTACAGGTATGACGTTGCCTTCGGTATCGAACATCTGTGTCATCCCCGCTTTTTTTCCAAGCATGAATTTGTTCATAATAATATTCCTCCACGGTTATTGGTTCGTACCGGTCAAGCCGGCAAGAACATGACCGTCGTCAGAGACGACTTTTCATTACAGTTTAATCTCGATGTTGACACCAGCAGGCATATCGAGATGCATCAGAGACTCGACCGTCTTTTGGTTAGGAGCTAGGATGTCGATCAGACGCTTATGTGTTCTCATCTCAAACTGCTCGCGCGCATCTTTATGCTTATGAGGCGACCGCAAGATCGTTGTTACTTCTTTTCTTGTCGGTAGCGGAATCGGACCTGACACGCTGGCACCACTGCGCTTAGCAGTTTCGACGATGCGTTCTGCGCTTTTGTCCAAAATTTCATGATCATAAGCTTTCAGTCGAATTCTGATTTTTTGATTGATGGCCATTATTTTCCTCCTGTAGGCTGCGTATTCCCAACTCATCCGGGCGTTTCATTTTTTCTCACTATAAAACCCAGTCGCAATCCTATTAAGACCAGCGTCCTGGGTACGCACTCCTTGCGGAGCATACGCTACGAATAACTGGTTCGTCTAATCTCTTGGATCAGGCTTCTCCATCGAAGTTACCCGCCTTCTCGCCGCAGCAGCAATGACGGCAATCTCCGATTTCTTCGCGTTGCACGAAACGCGCAACAATCAATATAGCGTATATTTATCGCTCATGCAAGGGGTAATTTAAAGAAATACACTCTATTTCTTTTGTTTTCTTCAATTTTACAAATTACCCTGATTTTATTTTTACAGATTTAAAACATTGGTCCTACAACGATCCGATAAACAAGAAGAATCATCACAAGATGCAGTGGATAATATATATAGAAAGTATTTCGAAAAATCGTTGGGTTTGCGCTCTCTTATCTGAAAAGGAAAAAATAATGCGGCAGAGCACATCGCAAGTCGCCTTACGCTATCTATTATTAAAGACGTTGATACATACTGCGAGCCAAAAATTGCGATCGGCATCAAAACCATCATCTCGCCAGGATTCTTGTCCCTCTTGTAAAAAGTAACAGCTACTAGAAGCAGTCGCAGCAAAAAAATTGCTGCACCATATACAGCGGTGCGACCAATTAGTTTCTTTGGTTCACTAACTGACAGAGGCAACTGCTTATTTAACAGATGTAAAACAAAGATAAGAGCTAGACCCCAAACACCATGATCTGGCTTTAATAAGTGGACATAATAAATTGATAAGGCAAACAACAAAATGCCGTCGATAATTGGCGCGAAATCTTTTCCCTTGATCCCTTCGACCACATATTCATATCCCATTAGCATTAAGATGCCAAAACCAAGGGTAAACAACACACCCATATAGCCAACTACTTTTAAATCCAACAAAAATTTAAAAGACATTTGCGTCAAAAAGCCAAATATCAACATTCTATTTAAATATTTGAAACGCGATCTGGTGCGATAAAATCCTAATACAACACTATATGCAAATATCGGAAAAACAAGGGCACCAATCATCTGTGAGAAGAGCCAGTATTTACGTGAAACAGTACCCGCAAAAATAACACCGATATGATTAAGTGTCATGAAAAAGGCAGCGAACCATTTAATCATATATTAAATCCTAAATTCTCAAAATCAAAGCTATTGTCCGAATCCAATTATCCCTCTGATTTACTAATTCGATTAATTACTTTTATATTTAACCACAAATCTATTGATTATTGTTACTCCTCATTAAAATCCTCCCCCTCCTCATCTTCCTCATTTATTGTTTCATCAAGAGTTTCATCGTCATTATTTTCCTGTAAAGGAACCAAATACTCTTCAACAGCTCGTTCGTGTTCTTCATAAGAACTGGAAAAATAATTTTCGCCATCGCCCTTTGAAACAA
Organism: Clostridiaceae bacterium; assembly: GCA_012520525.1. Lineage (GTDB taxonomy): Bacteria > Bacillota > Clostridia > Saccharofermentanales > Fastidiosipilaceae > JAAYOA01. The sequence continues at coordinate 5,384 of JAAYOA010000053.1, forward strand.
AATAATAAAGATTTGGCGAATCGATGTCTGGATATAAAGCCGCATGAATTGCTTCTAAGCCCGGTGAACAAATAGGTCCCGGTGGAAGACCTTCATAGAGGTATGTATTGTATGGGGAATCCATCTCCATATCTTCTTCTGACACGATAAATATTGGTTCTTTTCCCTGCTGACGGCGGAGATAATTGACTGTCGCACATGATTGCAGTTTATCGCCATACTCCAATCGATTGTGAAAAACTCGGGAAACTTTATACATATCCAAGGGGATGGCACTTTCCATCTGGATAATTGAGGCCAAAGTAATGACTTCGTCAAGTGTCATACCGATCGCTTCCGCCCTTTCATAGTGTTCGTCAAGCAACCGATCATCGGTATTCTGTAGAAATCGTCTGAGAATGGTCTTTTCATCGGTATTTAAATCATAAAAATATGTGTCTGGAAACAAGTATCCCTGCAAAGCATACTGGCGATCTTCTGTTAGTGGAATATTCTTTACACAGTCGTATTCCGAAAAAAGTTCAGGATGATCGACAAGGACATCCAACCGGTCTGCATTATACTGAACACCGTGGTCTGTTAAGGTCTCTTTGACATCGTTGTAGGTCATTCCCTCAGTGAACGTAATGCTGACAGTGACCGGATTGCGAGATAGAGTATACATAATTTCGTCATAACTCATATCTTTACTAACAAAATGAGTACCCGATAGATAGGAGTCATCAAAACCATTGATTTTTGATAAAAGGACAAATAAGGTGGGGTTTGCGATGACACCTTTTTCTTCCAACTGCTTGGCAATGTCCGATGGTTTGTCGCCAAGCTCGACATAAATCATGATGGCATTTGGCGAATCAGGGTCTATTACATGGAGTTGATAATCTGTTCCCGAGAGTACCTTTTCGGGTGAGGTTTCTTCATCGCTAGTCCCAGCTTGATCATTCGAAATCATTAATAGTGCCGCATCGTAAGCCTCAAACTTTTCGGTCTGCTGCACAATAAAACGATATCCCAACAAAAAACCAAAACCAATGACGAAAACAAAAATCAAAAAGACGATCAAAGTCGTCGTAAGTTGTGTGCTGAATTTTTTGCGTCTCATGGTGATCCCTCTCGCTCAATGTCCAGCAATACATCTATATTTGTAGGCTACCTTGAGCCGAAATAATTTATCTAGACTGCTTTGCTTGGTGTAGTATTGTTACTTTCGATTGAGTTGTTCTTCCCGCTGCTGTTTGCGTTGCCGTGCCTGTTCCTTGGTTCGTTGATCGGTATCTAATATACGTTTCCGCATACGAATATGTGTAGGCGTAACTTCAATCAATTCATCAGTAGCTATAAATTCCATACACTGTTCCAAGCTGTACCGCAAGGGAGGCGTCAACCTTAACGCGTCGTCGGCACCGGCCGCCCGGATATTCGTAACATGCTTCTTCTTGCAGACATTAACTGTCACATCGGTCAGTTTGGGACAAATTCCTACAATCATGCCTTCATAAACTTGTTCACCAGGACCAATAAAGAGTGGACCTCGCTCTTGGGCACCATACAATCCATAAGGTACTGCTTCACCTTGTTCCCATGCAACAATAACACCATGACCGCGAGTCTCTATCTCACCTTTCCAAGGTGCGAACTTATCAATAATGCTGTTCATTATACCGTTGCCCCTTGTATCAGTCAAAAATTCTGTCCGGTAGCCGATCAATCCCCGGGAAGGGATCTTAAATTGTAAGCGAACATATCCTTTTAGGGGAGGTTTCATATCGATCAGCTCGGCCTTTCTCAAACCAAGTTTTTCGATGACAATGCCGACAAATTCTTCGGGCACATCTATAAAAAGATCTTCCACGGGTTCGCACTCGACGCCATCTATTTCTTTACGGATAACAGTGGGTTTCGAGACCTGAAACTCAAACCCTTGACGTCGCATCTCTTCAATCAAAATACTGAGGTGCAACTCACCTCTTCCTTTGACAATGAATACATCTGGCGATTCAGTAGTCTCCACCTGCATACTGACATTGGTGGTAATCTCTTTGAACAACCGATCCCGCAGGTGACGAGAAGTCAAATACTTTCCATCCCTCCCTGCAAACGGGGAATCATTGACACTAAATTGCATGGAAATAGTCGGTTCATCAATATTCACAAACGGCAATGGATCGGCAGCATCTGGAGCATTAATTGTAGAACCTATTTCAACATCGTCAAGACCAGCTACGCAGACAATCTCACCGACGGAGGCACTTTGCACAGGCACTCGATTTAACCCAGAAAATCGCAGTAGAGAACTGACTTTTCCCGCTGCTTTCTGATCCGTTCCAAAACGGGTAACGATAACATTATCTCCATTGTTAATGCGACCGCGGACAATTCTACCGATACCTAGATGACCGATATAATCATCGTAATCCAAATTAGAGACAAGGAGCTGTAGCGGACCGTCCACTTCACCCGTAGGACAAGGGATCTCTTCCACTATGCAATCCAACAATTTACGAATGTCGGTGACGCCGCCTGTCGCCAACAGTTCTAAATCAGTGCTCGCCAAGCCGCTGCGGGCATTGGCATAGACCACCGGAAACTCCAGTTGTTCATCATCTGCACCGAGTTCTATGAATAAATCCAACACCATATCTTCAACTTCGATAGGTCGAGCATCTCGGCGATCTACTTTATTAATGACGACAATGGGTTTTAATTTAAGTTCTAGGGATTTTTTTAGAACAAATCGTGTCTGGGGCATAGGGCCATCAAAAGCGTCGACAACCAATAAGACGCCGTCCACCATCTTAAGCACACGCTCTACTTCGCCACCGAAGTCTGCGTGTCCCGGCGTATCGACAATATTAATGCGGACATCGCCGAACTGAATCGCTGTATTCTTTGCCAAGATCGTGATACCGCGCTCCCTTTCAATGTCTTTGGAATCCATTACCCGTTCACCAACTTGCTCGTGTTCATGGAAGGTGCCGCTCTGACGCAGCATTGCATCAACAAGGGTGGTCTTCCCATGGTCAACATGTGCAATAATTGCAACATTTCTTAAATTATCAATTTTTTCTACCATCGCTACCTTCTTTATTTATAGTTTCTATTAGTTTCAATAAGTTTAAGCAACTCGTAAGCTGTTGATTTTTCAACGCCATAAAAACCACCAGCTCAACTATTTTTACAACTCTGTAAAGTTTTGCAGCAAATAAAAATTATTAGCTGCAAAATTAATTATTGTAAAAATTAATTTTAATCAAAGAAAAGCTTTATTTTTCCTTCTTAGGACCTTTCAGGATCAGACGAATCGGTGTTCCGGTAAAATCAAAGTTGCTGCGCAACTGGTTTTCCAAATACCGCTCATAGGAAAAGTGAAGTAACTCGGTGCTGTTAACGAAGAGGACAAAGGTTGGTGGCTGAACCGAGGACTGGGTGGCATAGCGGATCTTCAAACGCCTACCTTTATAAGAAGGAGCCGGTGTCATTATTTGAGCGTCCCCGATCACATCATTTAACACCCCTGTCGGCACTCTATAGGTCGCCATATCATAGACCAAACGCACCTGATCTAGAAGTTCATCCACTTTCTGACCTGTCTTGACAGACATAAAAATAATTGGTGCATAATCCATAAACTGAAGACGTGTGCGAATTTGATGCATAAAGAGTTTACGGGCCTGATTTTTTTGCTTTTCAAGATCCCATTTATTGACAGCGATGACAACCGCTCTGCCGGCATTGTGAGCAAGACCAGCTATCTTTGTATCTTGTTCGGTCACACCGGATTCAGCTGAAATCATCAAAACACAGACGTCAGCTCGCTCGATCACATTAACTGCTCGCACCACACTGAAATGTTCAACATCATCATTAACTTTGCTCTTGCGCCTCATCCCTGCTGTGTCCACTAGGATAAAGGTACCATTGTCCGTCTCTAAAGTGCTGTCGATCGCATCTCTAGTTGTACCAGGAATATCTGAAACAATGGCTCTCTCTTCCCCTGTCAAACGATTAATTAATGAAGATTTGCCCACATTAGGTTTACCAATAATAGCGACCCTAATGGCTGGACTCTCCTCTGGTTCGTATGTCGGATCTGGAAAATAAGCCACAATGGCATCGAGAATATCACCGATCCCCAGACCGTGCAGTGAAGAAATCGGATAAACCTCATTTAGACCCAATTCATAAAACTCATAAGCTGACAGCGGAAACTGTCCTGGCGTGTCACATTTGTTTACAGCGACAATAACGGGTTTGCCAGACTTGCGCAGATCGTTGGCAATTTCCTTGTCGGCAGCTTGAACACCAGAACGACCATCTACGATAAATAAAATGACATCAGACGTTTCCACAGCAATTTCGGTTTGAATCTGCATACCTTGAACAATACTGTCATTATTAGCGGATTCAATGCCTCCAGTGTCCACCATGTCAAAGATATGACCACACCAATCAGCTTCAGTATAAATGCGATCTCGAGTAATGCCAGGCATATCGTCGACAATACTGATTCGGCGACCCGCCACATGATTAAAAAATGTTGATTTTCCCACATTCGGCCTGCCGACCACAGCAACCAAAGGTTTTGTCATAGTACCACCTCACGATAAAGCCACCAAAATTATGCGCCGGCAGCTATACTTGCAAGCGCTCCTGCCAACCCCCGCCCAGTTGCTTCACCAACAATAACAGGTAAAGCACAACTGTGGAATAAGTCCGCCGGAGTATAGTCATCTAAAAATATATCTTCATCTTGTTTTAACATCACGTCAGGTAACAAAATGGCCGATTCTTGGCGCACCTCGGAACTGAGTCCTGCACTAAGTTCACAAGCCGCAGCAGTCAGATCTTGTCCTGTCAACAACCCTGCCACCGTTATCGTGTCGCCCAAAAAACGATTTTCAACGGGGTGTACTGATACAGCCACTTTAAAATGTTGTTCGAGAGCAGGCAAGAATTGATTAATCCACGGAGCAGCATCCGTTCCTGTTAAAATATGCAATCGCTTAATGCCTTTTTCCACTTCACCAACTATAAGGCGTGGCTCCGGATAATAAGCATCCCTTTCGGTTGTTAAAACATCTGTGATCTCTTCTTTGAATAAAGCCAACATACCAACCCCGTTTTCTAGTTGGGGCATATCTTCATATTCTATAGCAGGCGGGATATCTAATTCGCCACGGAGATAAAACTCATCAGCCGCATAAAAAATACGACGTCCCATCCTCTCTAAAAAGTATTGCTGCCAAGCTTTAGTTTGAGTAACAACTTGACGTGCTGAAATGCGATCGAAGGCTTTCAGTTGTGGCAGGTTGTATTGGTCTCGAAAGCGAGTGATGCCTACCGGCACAGCTGCCACGCTCAAAAGGTTGTCGCCCAAAGAGGCAAGATCCGTCAAGGTTCGGTCAAGAGCTGCGCCATCATTGATGCCCGGACACAAAACAATCTGACAGTTTAAATCAATCCCAGCTTCAACGATGCGTCGAAGTTGAGTCATAATTTTAGTACTAGCCGGATTCTTAAGCATCAGTTTTCGCAATTCAGGATCTGTAGCATGAACTGACACATTCATCGGTGATAAATGATAAGACAATAAACGGTCTAACTCTTGGTCATCTAAGTTGGTTAATGTGATGTAATTGCCTGTCAAAAATGACAACCTCATATCATCATCTTTATAGTATAGACTTTTCCTCATACCGCGAGGCAGTTGATCAATAAAACAAAATATACACTTATTTGAACAGTGCAAGCTTTCGTTCATCAGAGCTTCATCAAAAGTTAAACCGAGGGACTCCCCCTCGTCCTTTTCGATATCATATTCGATATATTCCCCCGCTCGAGTTTGCATCAGCACTAATAATTCTTCCTCGAGTTCGAGCAATCTATAGGCAAAGACATCTTCTACAGGTTCACCATTAATTGCCACAAGGCGGTCTCCCGGCTGAATACCTAGCTCGGCGGCCACACTTTGAGAATCAACGGCGACGACAATTTGGCCACCCCCGCCCGGAACTGGGGGAGAATATTGTGCATTTTCAGCACTATTAACCATAGTATTGTTAGCTCCTCTTATTATTGCTTGAAAACAAATTTGCGCCGTTTTCAGCAGTAAATCATCTGTCATCCAAAAGCTGTCTTGCACAATTTAAACTACAATATTCTAAGTCAAAATAGACTTCAAAACTGATAATATTCGAGTCAAAATATATCGTCCCGATACGATTGCCTCAAATATTTTACGCCATAAAAAAACAGCGAGATGGTGTCCCGCTGTTTCATCTGGTCGTTCACTGATCTTATTGAGCCGCCTCGACATTCAAAACGTCGCGGCCCTTATATGACCCACAATTTTTACAAACGCGGTGGGGCATCATTTTGCTATGACAACGCGGACATTCCACCAAATTTGGCACAGCTACTTTCCAGTTTGAACGAGATCTACGGGAACGCATCTTTGACCATTTACGTTTCGGTACTGCCATGTTTAACACCTCCATCTTAATCTGCGAAATCACCAAAATGGAGACTCTACAGCAAAGTTTTTAATATATCAAACGGCGACTCACCACCGTCATCTACGTCTTCACAATTACAAGTTCCGTCATTTAAATTCTGACCACAAGTTGGACAATAACCTGCACAGTCCGGGCGACACAACAACTGCATCGGAACAGCCAACAGCAAAGCATCGCGTCCTACTGCACCTAAATCCACCAAGGATCCTCTGATCGGATAGTCTGGATAATCCGTCGTCTTTGCCTCATCTTCTGCTACAAAAGCAGTGCGATCTGCACTGAAGGAGACCTGTACTGGAACAGTCCAGTTGCGCTCAACTGGTGCTAGACAGCGCGTACATTCACTACGAATTGTACCTTCCACTGTGCCGTTCAGGACAAGTTCATCTCCTCTACCTGTCGCATGGATCTGCCCATGGAATCTAGTTTCCCCGACAATTTGATGAGACATGGTTGAGTCTTCATCAACTCTTAAGTCTTCCGTAAAGTCGAATGGCAATGTCTTGCCCGGAGACTGGCGGAGTGAACTTATATCAAATTTCATATGCTCTACCTCCACAGACACGGAGAATATTATCTATCAGCACACAGATATTGTCAAATAGTTTTTTAAAATAATCCTAAATCGTTAATAAAAAACTAAGTGTAACACTTTTGTGTCAAGAATGTGTTCAGAACATATTGATAAAACACTTGTACACTGCCCTATACTTTTATGACATCAAACAGGTCATCTCTGGCATAGCGATAGCTAATTTTCATTAAGGACTGGATTACTTGATTGGCTCCGTGATCCAGAAAATATGATAATTCGATACTGCCGCCTCTATCTGTCTCAGTAATCTTTATGTTCTCGGTTTCCACATCGAAGGTCAGAATGCCCAAGGGCATTTTTAATCTACTCATGCCTCGCTCACCGGGACGAAGTTCTAGTGTCATAGAAGAATGACCTGTGCGCACAATGCGCACCATCGTTTCATCCTGCCAATGAACGGTCGTCAACGTCTTGCCCAATCCCGATGAAGTGGGTTCGCGATAGACAATGCGGAAGTTGCCATCCCTTTCATACAATCTACCAGGACAGGCCATTTGGATTTTATGGGGCTCGCTCCCCACCGCCGTCATCGTCCCTTCCATGTTAACTGTAATCGGTTTAAAGCGTTGTTTCATTGTGGTCTATCCTAACTTCGTGAGGTACGGCGACGCTGTTCAAAGTGTTTTTCCACAGCCAAGTCACAGAGTCGTTTAACTAAACCTGGCAAAGTATAGCCCACCTTAGCAAAAGCTTGAGGATAAAGACTGATTGGCGTAAAGCCAGGCAGGGTGTTGATTTCATTAAAATAAACTTTACCGTCTCGGCGATCCCAGAAAAAGTCTACCCGAGATAAGCCGGCACAGCCACAGGCGCGATATATACGCATAGCATACGACTGCAATTCTGCTTGCAGATTTTCTGGAATATCAGCAGGAATGCGCACACTGGCTCCGCTGTCGCTCAAATATTTTGTTTCGTAATCGTAATATTCTACATCTTCTGCCTTGATAATTTCCCCTACAGGTGCTACTTCTAACTCACGATTTCCCAAGACGGCGACCTCAAGTTCCCGACCGTCAATAAAAGTTTCCACCAAAACCACTTCATCATATTGAGCCACTTCATTCAAAGCTGAAATCAGTTCTTCTCTTTGGCGAGCTGAACAAGTACCGACCGACGAACCACCATTACTGGGTTTTAAAAAGCATGGATAACCTAATTGGGTCTCGATCTCGGCTATAATATCCTCCAGACGCACGGCAATATCCTGTCTATCGAAGGCTAAAAATGGGACTTGAGGCACACCAGCTGCAACGGCGATTACTTTACAACTTACTTTATCCATCGCTACAGCCGACGCACGCACAGGGCTACCTACATAGGGAATGTCTGACAATTGCAACAGACCTTGTAGGGCACCGTCTTCACAATTGATTCCGTGAACCGCCGGAAAAATAAGATCCGGCAGTTGATTGTCACAAAATGATGCCAAAAAATGCCGCACTGATGAAACAGACCGTGGGATTCGTTCAGATCCGCTTTCCACTAAGGCAGCTTTCGCCTGGATCACCCAATCTTCGGACAATAAAACTTCATCCTTACAGTGAAAGGAAATCCATTCTCCTTGTAATGTTATTCCAACAGGACAGACCTCATAACCCGCTTCCCTTAAAGCCCCAATAATATAATAAGCGGAGCGACAAGAAATTTCATGCTCCGTCGATACTCCGCCAAAAATCACCATGACACGTTCTGTCATATTGCACCTCTATCGTCTTTTCGGCATTTAGCCAGTGCTCTAAATTTAATTTTTATGAATGATCTTAATAAATTTTTCTGCTAAATCAATTGTGTGAAACGACCCATATATATATATTTATCATACCCGTTTGTCATATATGACTCATATGGCACGGGAATAACCTCATCGAAGTTCTTTTTTATTTTTCTGAATCATGACAAGAATTGCTGTCAGCTGATCTTCGAGTACGTCAAGTCGCTTGCCCGCATATTCCAATGCACCTTCACGAATCTGTCGTGCCGAATGATTGGCCGCTTCGATCGTTTGATTCGCCCGCTGTCTCGCCTGAAGAGTGATCTCGTGTTCGTTTATCATCGTCGCTTCATGTCGTTCAGCTTGGCGGATGATGGTGTCAGCAATGCGACGTGACTCCTCTATGACCTGTTGATTTTGGGCAATTAGCCAACGGGCGCGACGAATCTCATCTGGTAAATTATCTCGTAACGATCCCACTAGAAATAACAGTTCTTCTCTGTCAACGACAACATTATTAGAAAATGGCAATGTACGAGACTCCAAAACAAGATGTTCTATGCGATCAATCAGATCAATCAAATCATTTTCACTTAAATTAGCCCCAGGACTTTCTGCATCGGAGATATTTTCCTCTGCATAATAGTCGTCATAGCGTTCATTCTGACCTCGGTATGGCGCATCAGCGAAGGGTTCCGGACCGTAAGAATCACCGTAATCGGAATCTGGATAAGGGGGCATATTATACGGATCAGGACCGTAGGACGCCTCGGTCTCATCATAATCCCAATTATATCCGTCATACGAAGAAGGATCTCTACTGTCATCGTACTCTTTGTAACGATTATCCGCCATTAATCTTAACCTCCGCAGGCTGTTTTTTTAACTGCAGCCTTTTAAAAATATAATCACAACATACTTGAGGTACCATGCCAGAAATATCACCGCCATATTTAGCTACTTCACGCACAATTGTCGAACTTGTAAATGCTAAATCTGGGCGACAAGGTAACAATATAGCTTCGTACTCTCTATATAACAGACGATTAGCCGCAACTTGTTCTGCTTCATAAGGAAAATCAGATTCTCGCCTAATTCCACGCACAGTTGCCATGGCACCAACGTTACGACAGTAGTCTACAAGGAGACCATGATATGCATCCACTTTCACACGCTCAGCCAAAGTAAAATCTTTCTCCGCATCTATGCTAGCCTGAATTAATTCAACGCGCTCTTTGACACTAAATGCGGCCTTTTTATTTGAATTAGGCAACACCGCGACAATCAGCTGATCACATAGCTTAACAGCGCGCCGAATAATATCCATATGACCGATCGTAATGGGATCAAAAGATCCCGGATAAACTAGAATGTTCATAAATACATCTCCACCCTCTTACAAAGGGGTATATATGCTGAATGATAACATTGCATTACCGTACTGACAACGCTTCAGAAGTTTCAAATCGGTTACAAAATCCATACCTTCAAATTCTTTGTCATGTTCCATGACGATTAAAGCACCTGCCCTAAGCAGTTTATTTTTAACCAGAGATTGAAAAATCTCCGGCCACAAGTGAGGCACATCTTTATAGGGTGGATCTAACAAAACAAGATCGAAGGGGGAGCTGTTTTCACGCCCTAAAACGTTCAGAGCCACCTGTACCCGAGTAGGAAAGACTTTACTCCGGTCTTGCAATCCACACAGCGCTAGATTTTCTCGGATGATCCCAGCCGTTCGACGCTGTTGTTCTACAAAAACGCAGTAATTAGCTCCTCGACTGAGCGCCTCGATGCCCAATTGACCACTACCAGCAAATAAATCGAGGACACGAATGTAATCTAAGTTTAATCTAGCTTCAATAGCACTGAACATGGCTTCTTTCGTCCTCGCACCTGTGGGACGAGTTCGCTCCCCTGGTGGCGCCTTTAACTTTCTGCCGCGAGCACTACCGGCAATCACTTTTGGCATTAATTAATTTCTCCTAATTATACTGCAACTTTTCCTGATCAGACTTCTATCAATGGCATTGCAAAATAATGTGTCTCCGTAATAGCAATTACAAGTTATAGACCAGGATGTCCAGGAGATACACCTAAACTTATTTCCATGCCAAATTCGAGCCAATCCCATTCTCTTGGGGTTACTTCCAGTTCCCCAGCCAACACCATGTCTACCGCCTTCCGACTCAGTACCAATAAATCCTTATCTTGATATAGATTGGCAAGACGAAACTCAGGTAAGCCGTGCTGTCTCGTACCAAAAAAATCACCTGGACCGCGCAACTCTAAATCCGCCTCAGCGATGGCAAAACCGTCATTCGTATGGCAGAGAGTGCGCATTCGCTCCCTTGCTATACCCTCCCCAACTTCGCTTAATAAAACACAAATTGAACGTGCAGAACCGCGACCGATGCGTCCGCGCAATTGGTGCAGTTGAGATAGTCCGAAGCGCTCAGCATTCTCAATCAGCATGAAGGTTGCATTGGGATTATCTACCCCAACTTCAACGACAGTAGTAGCGACCAGAATATCGCAGTCGCCATCTTGAAAAGATTGCATGACGGCTTGTTTTTCCTTCTCTTTAAGCTCGCCATAGACCACTCCGACATTGCGATGAGAAAAAACCCCTTCCTGGAGAGAAATTGCCAACTCGACGGCAGATTGTAAGTCTGTCTCTTTATCCTCTGCCGAAACCAAAGGGCAAATCACATAACACTGATGTCCCGCCTGGATTTCCCTTTCCATGAGTTCATAAATGCGACGCCGGTCTTTCTCCCGAGCGGTATAAGTCAAAATTTCCTGACGCCCTGCCGGCAATTCATCGATCAAAGAAATATCTAAATCACCATAGAGAATTAGAGCCAACGTCCGAGGGATGGGGGTTGCAGACATAACCATTACATGAGGGCGATTCATTTCGTCCTTGGTCAAGCGGATGCGCTGACGGACACCAAAGCGATGTTGTTCATCGGTAATCGCTAAACCTAAGTGGCGAAAGACCACGGTGTCCTCCAAAAGAGCATGAGTACCAATCAGAATGTCAATTTCACCAGCGGCAACGCCAGCCAGCAATTCCCGTCGTTCCTTGGCTCCAGTTTGTCCTGTCAAGAGGGCAATGTTCAGTCCTGAACCGGCAAGTTGAGTCGCGACATTTTTATAGTGCTGGGTCGCCAAGACACTGGTCGGTGCCATCATCGCCCCTTGTAAACCAGCCAGGCAACATGCCAATAGCGCCAAGGCTGCGACAACCGTCTTGCCCGAGCCGACGTCCCCTTGAACCAATCGACTCATCGGCACGGGTCGCTTCAAATCCGCTAGGACTTCCTGCAAAACTCGGTCCTGGGCGTCAGTTAAATTAAAAGGCAGTGCCTGCCTAGCTTTTTTGAACCGAATTATCGCCTCAACACTGAGATTGATCACCGGCGCCGTCAGCGCATCGATTTCTTGTTGCCGCAAGCGTCGCAACCCCAATTGAACCATAAATAATTCTTCAAATACCAAACGGCGGTGAGCCACGGCAAAGGCCTGGCGGTCTTGGGGATGATGAATCTGTTCGTAGGCGTAATTGATATTACATAACTGCCACTGACTGCGTACAGACCGAGGCAAAGTCTCCGGCAGTTGATCTGCCACGCCATCGACCACATGGGCGACGGCGTTGCGCACAACCCCTTGGGTTAAACCCTTGGTCAGCGAATAAATGGGTTTCATAAATAAATCGGTAAAAGATTCTGGAGCTATCGGCTTGTCCTCTGGTAAATCGAGTGGTTCGAAAGTAGGATTTGTCACCTGCTGAAAGCGTCCACTTTTTTGTACTTTCCCTCGAAACAGATAGACATGATCCTTCAGCAGATTTTTTTGATGGTAAGGCTGATTAAACCAAACGCCTGAAATTCGTCCACTTTCATCCCGCAAAGTTGTTCTTAAAATGGACCGCCGTCCTTTATATTGAATTGTTGGCATTGCCGTCACTCGCGCCATAAAAACTTGTTCTTGACCATCTTCCAAAGCTCGAATGGAAGTCAAACTTGTCCAATCCTCATAACTATGGGGAAAAAATCGAAGCAAATCAAGAACTGTCTCAATGTCTAATTTTTTGAATAGTGACGCCCTTCGCTTTGATATATATTTTAGATCAGAAATAGGCCGCATCAATGCAGCTGTCAATTGCTCTTTCATAAAAGATCGCCCACCTGTGCTGCAGCAGATTCCGCTGCTGACTGCTCTGCTCGATTAAGATATTCTACACCTGTGTCACAAAGGTTGACTACGGGGCAGCGATCACAATCTGGTCGTCTAGCAACACAAATTTCGCGACCGTGGGCGACCAATAAATGCCCCCAATCTGTCCAATGTTCTTCAGGCACAACTTGCACCAAATCGCGCTCTATCTTAGTTGCATCCTTATGCTCAGTGAAACCCATTAAACGCGAGATCCGACCACAGTGAGTGTCAACTACAATCGCCTGTCCACCAAATGCGTCACCTATCAATAAGTTGGCAATCTTTCTTCCCACTCCCGGTAGGCGCAGGAGTTCCTTTTGCCGTTGAGGCACTGCGCCATCAAATTCATGCATAATCATGACCGCCGAACCCTGTATAGCTTTCGCTTTATTACGAAAAATTCCACAGCTTTTTATATATGGTTCAATGTCTTGCGGTGTTACTTCAGCGAAGTCCGGAATGCCTGGAAAACGTTCAAAAAGTGCCGGTGTAATTTTATTGACCCGTTCATCTGTACATTGAGCCGCTAAGATCGCACCGACCAAAAGACGCCACGGATCTTCCACATAATTCAGCGTACAGACAGCTTCACCATAATAATTAAATAGTTCTGTAATAACCTGTTTAGCCTGATGCTGCCGACGCTCGATCTCCTTCGCAAAGTCAACCATTTCCACTCTCCTCTTGTGTCTTCAATGTATTTCTAAACTTATGATGTGCAGGAATACATAGATCAAACAACGGTATTACGATATGTATTAATATATCAGAGATTGACTAAACCGCTTGCAAAGTAAACGAAAACTTGGCTCCGCCCATCGCACTGTTGCTGGCCGAAATATGTTGACCGTGGGCAGCTAATATTTGTCGCGTAATATAGAGTCCCAGTCCACTGCCCTTATGACCCGTGCGAGAACGATCTGACTTATAAAAACGATTAAATACAAGATTTAATTCATCCTCACTCAATCCTTTGCCGTTGTCCTCCACAATGACACGAGCCAGTTTACTAAGGTTAGGACGCTGGACGGAAATAGAAATGACCCCTCCGTCGGGAGTAAACTTAATTGCATTCGTCAACAAATTCTGTATGACGCGTTCGATCTGTTGCTCATCACCGTAAACAATTAGACGGTCTTTTTCCTCCTTTGGTCGCGGGAAGTTAGTTTGAACTGTCAAATGTTTCTCAGATAGTTGGGTTTCTAAACTGTGAATAACTTCGCTGATCAAAGCTTGTAGGTCAAAATTAACAAAGTTGTAATTTATGCCATTTGATTCAAGCAGGACCATGTCGTGCATTTGATTGATCAAATTCTGCATACGCTTCGTTTCTTTTGCCACAATATTCAAATAACGAGGGTAGCGATCGGGCGGTATAGTTCCGTCTAGCATACCGCTAACAAAACCTTGAATCGATGTCAGTGGAGTCCTAATATCATGGGAAATACTGGAAATCATATCCCGGCGATCGGAATTCATATTGTTTAGTTTTTCAACCATATCATTAAAGGTATGGCGCAAAACCGACAATTCATCCTGAGTAATCATAAGTCCTTCATCGACTTCATCTTCATCTACAGGAATTCGCACGTCAAGATTACCTTGGGACACTTGGATGGCGGCGTCAGACAATTCTCGCAGTGGTTTAACCAACCGTTGAGAAGCAAAAAATACGATCGCCATGCCGATGGCAAAGGCAACCAGCATACTAATAAAGAGACCATTTAAAATCATGTCTCGACGGTCACCGGAAAAATCCAACGGTCTATGAATTTGTAATATGGCGATTTTTTCGCCGTCCGTGGAAAAAACAGGTCGAACGTAGGAGAGCCAGGTTAAATTATCTCTATTAAAAAGACCGAAATAATTACCACCGACATAAATATAACCTTCGCTTGGGGTATCGTTACCTATACAAGTTTCAGGCAAAAGGACTCGCCCCGTTCTTGGATCAACAGTCGTCAACTTCATCGTATCAGGAAATCCTGTTGATTGAATGACCACTCCTTGAGGAGATACCAACCAAATATAGGCAGACACACTGTCCCGACCAAACTCCATATTGTTCTTCCAGTTTGTCGATTTTGTTAAATCGCCGAGGGATTCATAACGGTCTGTCGCCTGTTTGTAGAGCAAATTACCCACCCGAGTCAACTGTTGGGTATGAGTATCAGTCAAATAACCATTTAATTGTTGCCGATAGAAAAAACTAGCGACAAGCACAACTAAAATCACCATTAGAATAATGGCAACCGTGATGTTCGAAGAAATCGAACGTAAAAAAGGGCGGTTCCGACGTCGTCGACCGCCACTTCTTTTTTGTTTCCGCTCCTTTATGCGGTCGTTTTCTTTAGCCGTCATCTAGACTACGTCTCACTGTCAGGATCAAAAGTTTCAAATTTATAACCTACACTCCAAACGGTATGAATGCCCCAACCATACTTTTTGCCAATCTCTTCAACTTTTTCACGAATACGTTTGATGTGCACATCTACGGTACGGGATTGACCAAAGAAATCATACCCCCAGACATTTGCTAAAAGTTGCTCGCGGGTAAAAACACGGTTAGGATGTACTGCAAGATAGTAAAAAAGCTCTAATTCCTTCGGCGACATTTCGATAATATTGTCATCTGCCACTACGGTATATTGACTCATATTTATGCTGAGCCCTGGATAGGTAACTTTGTCATCTTCCGTGACCGTCACTGTCTCACTTTGCTTCGTCGTCTGATCGGTGCGGCGGAGAATCGCCCGTACACGTGCCAACAGCTCTTGCGGTTCAAAAGGTTTTTGCACATAATCATCGGCTCCCAATTCCAAGCCCACAACTTTGTCAAGGGTATCGCCGCGAGCGGTGAGCATAATAATCGGCACATCGGATTCACGTCTAATATCACGGCAGATATCATAGCCATCGCGACCAGGCAGCATCAAATCTAATAAAACCACATCTGGATTTGACCGATGGAAGACCTCCATAGCTTCATTGCCATTGAGACAGCTATATACGCGATAATGTTCTTTTTCAAAATAAAGAGTCAACAATTCAACAATATTTTCGTCGTCGTCAACAATCAGCACCACCGTGCTATTCTGTTTATCTAGATCTTGCTGACTATACTTGTCTTCACCGATCGCACCCATACGTTCAGTACGTCCATACTCTTTGTTCATACCCGACATTACGTTACTCCTTATTCCGTATTATGCGCAAATCAACCATCTAAGTCGGATCACTCCGGTTGCTTTGCCTGTCCGTTGTCGTCTATGTCATTTGCTTCGTTATTGTGCGCATCTTTTTTTAGAAAATTAGCCAATTCATCCATAAATGACTGGGCATCTTTGAACTCACGATAGACTGAAGCAAACCTCACATAGGCAATTTCGTCTATGTCTTTAAGGTGTTCCATAACTAATTCACCAATTTCTTTGGTGGAAACTTCTCGCTTCAGACCGCTTGACAAGTGATTTTCAATTTCCCGCGCAACATTATTTATCACGTCTACTGAAATGGGACGCTTTTCGCAAGCCCGTAACATTCCATTTACGATTTTATCACGGTCGAACAATTCACGCTCGCCTCCGCGTTTTATAACCATTAATGGGATGGTATCGACCTTCTCATACGTTGTAAAACGAGAGCCGCAGGAAATGCACTCCCTGCGGCGTCGGATGGCCGTTCCATCATCGTAGGGACGCGAATCAACCACTTTATCATGATCATGACCACAGTAAGGGCATTTCATTCACGACTCCTCCTTTTTATATTCAAACGGATGAGGGATATGGCATGATACTAATCTGCCTGTCAACCCACTTATTCATCATAATTGTCATCATCGTCATCGAAAAACCAGGGCAAAATCTTGCCAGCTGAGCGCCCTCGTTTATTAGTCTTTTTATTTTCAGATTTCTTACTTTGGCGCTGATCTGCAGGGGATTCCACCTGACTGCGACCAGGACTTATAGATTCAGAATGTCGTACAGACTGACCTTGATTTGACCAGGGACGGTTCGGCGACACGGGTTGTGTGTCGCGACCACTGTGGCGCGATTCCGGCGCTGGTTGACGGCGTTCAGGATATTGTGGCTGATAGTCAGTAGTTGCATTCTGGCGCTGTTGTTCAACTCGCGGTTCACGCTCCGGACGGCGAGGTTGCATTTGAGGACGTTGAGCCTGTTGTGTATACTCTCGATTCACGTTTGCATCGACACGGGGGCGAGTTACCGGCACTTGCGGTGCAGTAGCTGTGGGTGATGCCACCTGACGTCGAGCATCAAACTGAGCTTGGCTTTCCCGCGTTAGAAATTCTGGTACATCCTGTTGTTCAACCGGTTCGCGATCAACGGGACGTGTGTATGTCTGCTCCGCACCTTGAGACTGTAGGCTAGGGGATTGAGGAACCGATTCGCCAGCTCCATTAAAGCCAGAGGCGATCACTGTAATCATCAATTCTTCTGCCATGCTGTCGTCAATAACAGCACCAATAATAATATCGGCATCCGGAGCAGCAGCATCACGCACAAGCGCCGACGCTTTGCTAACTTCCTTTAATTTCATATCTGGACCACCGGTAAAGTTAACAATTAACCTGTTGGCACCTTCAATGCTTGTATCAAGCAACGGGCTGTGCAAGGCATCATCTATAGCTATGTCGCCTCTGTCTTCGCCACTGGCGCGACCGATTCCCATATGACAGAGACCGGCACCTACCATAACTCTGCGTACATCTGCCAAGTCAAGATTAATCAAACCGGGAATAGCTACGAGATCAGAAATACCAGATACACCATATTTGAGGACTTGGTCTGCCATTAAAAATGATTCGCCCACAGACGTATTTTCGTCGGCCATTTCTAGCAATTTGTCATTTGGCACCACAATTAAAGAATCGACATACTGTTCTAATTCTCGGATACCTGCTTCGGCATTAACTCGGCGCTGAGCACCTTCAAAGCTAAATGGGCGCGTCACAACTCCGACAGTTAAAACGCCCATTTCCTGAGCAATCTGAGCGACAATCGGAGCGCCACCAGTTCCTGTTCCACCGCCCATACCTGCAGTAATAAACAGCAGGTCAGTACCACTAATGACGTCGGCTATTTCTTCCTTCGACTCTACAGCTGCACGGGCACCAATCTCCGGATTAGCGCCAGCGCCAAGTCCTCGAGTCAGCTTTTCGCCAATCTGGATACTGTGAGTTGCTCTGGAGCGATCAAGGGCCTGGTGGTCGGTATTAACTGCTATGAACTCGATGCCTTTTACACCACTCTCAACCATTCGATCTACAGCGTTGCAACCGCCGCCACCAATACCAATTACCTTGATGACAGCCATCGTGCCACTATCAGTCACGAATTCTATTGGATTATTTTTTGTTATGTCGGCCAATTTCAAACCCCTTTCAGAATACAATCTATAAACCCGTCATTGAATACCTAATTAAGTATATTCAATGTTTTTTTCTTAGTTTTTTTCTTATATGTAGAATAATTCTACACCATCATTTAATCTGGCTCAATACAATTTGACGCCTTTCTCTGTAATATTTCTGCAATATAAGCACGTTTTGCAAAAGTGGTCATTACCTCTCATTTAGGGTGTTAACCCCACTGATTGGGTCATTAAGACATCAGCATGAGTAGTATATTACATAGTTATATCAATTGCGCGAAAAAATTATTACAAAATAATTTGCCTATATTGTAAAAATTTTAGTGCATTTGTCCATTTATAGAGGTCGTAGAAAACAATCTGCGACTGGGTGGATGTCTGTCTAAATTCCAGCCAATTAATACCCACCAACCTCAAAAACTACATCGGCAATTCTTCAATCATCATCGTCAACGGCGGGAAGAACTTTCAATTCAGAGGTGCCCTCATTTTCTTCTTCGGCTGAATATTCAACTTCATCAAAAACCGATGTCTTCTCAGTCATAGTCTCGCTCATCGTTTCATTAACTGTGTCATCTAAAAGTATCTCATTATTATCCTCTGGCTGGCTGTTGTCATCCTCCTTTGATGCATTTGTTGGGTTAGATTCTACCGCATCTGTAGCACCATCCAACGTTTTGACCTGCTGAATTAAATGACGTTCTTCCCATAATTCTAGAGGCAAATAAACTTGTTGATTTTGAGTCAAATCTAAAACACCCGGCGGTAGATTGGCCAAAGCACCAGACGTCAGCGCATAGCGCAACCACAATAGTTGTTCAGTTAAATTCCACTGATTCACATCCACTTGAACCCGTATGCCAAGCATTGAATCAACTGTGTTTACAGATATGCCATCAACCTCGGCGAAGTAAAAAATAATTTGAATTGTATCATCTACCCCTCGCAAGACTAAAATATGATCAGCTAAATTAACGCCATCCTGGATCTGTCCATCCTGGGATTTTAAAATCCTATTGATTCTTTCTGCCTGATCAAACAAATCATCTACTTCACGAGAAATCAGTTGCCCCACCTCTAAGTCATCGGACCAAGCCTGAATTTCACCGTGTTTAATAAATGGTTCGATATTGACCACGTTCATAGGTAATGTCGAGGGATCTTCCACAGCGGCAGCAACAAAACCAGAACGATCAACTAGAAAAGAACCGTGATTTGTTTCGATGTATGCCTCGGGCGTCTCAAGTTTGACCTCAATATGTAGCTTGGACGGCACCTTGAATCCCACAGCACACTCTGCAATACTAGGAAAATTCTGTTTCACAGCAGCGGAACGAGAGGCCGACTGCCAAGTCAAAATATCCCAAAAATTTCCATCTATATAGTTAAATGCATGGGTTCCTGGCGACCAATCTACAACCTGGAGGATCTCTTCTCTGGGTAACCATTGTTCACCGCTTAATGATACTGTATTAACACGAAATGCCGGAATTAACCAAACGATCAAAGTAATGATTAAAATAACGATGGCAGCAATGGTAACTTTACCGCGACCCTTTAATTTACGGCGGCGTTTACTTCGAACAGGACTTTTTCTGAAGTGGCGCCGTTGTGCAGCCGCCAAACGTCTGCTTTTATTTATATTGACAGGACGAATACCTTTATTACTAGATACGCTCTGTCCACCTACCGAAGGTTTGCCAGCAACGCCTTTTTTCTCCTGGCTCGATCTTGAAGAACGATGTTTCGTTTGCTGTTGTTTTCTTGCCGGCGGAACATCAACCGAGACTCCCCTAGAGATCCGGTCTTGTTCAGCCGTCCTCACTTGTTCTATCCGCTCTCTATGAATATTCGAGGTATGTGTTCTAGGTGGTCGAATACCACCTTCCTGAGGACGAATGCCGGTTGTTCGCTTATGATCTCTTTGATTTTTAGTTTGAAGCAAAGTGCCTCTGCGCACTTTGCGTGCTAAATTATCCTTCGAACCGCGCCGACCCTTAACTTTATTTGTACGTCTATGGTTGGTCGCCTTGCCAACTCGCTCTGCCTGGCGACGTTTTTTTTTCGTATCAGAGCGCACACCAACCTCGGCATCCAAGCGTGCCGGCTTCAATTTACCTTTGACTTCTCCATAATTACTGTATTGGAGTCGATTTTTCACAGGTCTATACCGATCATCCTGAATTTTCGATGACCTTAGTTGTTGCCCCCTCATCTCCTTCGAGGAAGAGTTTTTCCTATCTCCACGGTTGTGGCGACCGTGGGAATTTACAGAATCATGATTACGTTTTGAACCCATGAAATCGCCTCCGTCAGTTCATTTTTTTCACTTACATTTACCATGTCTACTAATTCAATCTTGATATAGTCGTCTGAGTTCGTTAACTATATCGGTGACCGATTCAGGCATAGCAAATTGACTTACTTTTTCTTCCATGGCTTGAATTTGGTCTGTCTGTCTAAAGAGCGGCAGCAACTGACGGGTCAGCCAATCACCGCTGAGATCTGCATCCGCACAAAGAAGAGCGGCGCCGACATCACTGAACACCCGAGCATTCCATGTCTGGTGGTCAGCTGCTGCATACGGATAAGGGACTAATACTGACCCCCTGCCTAGAGCTGCTACTTCGGCACATGTAATCGCCCCAGCACGACAGATTATTAAGTTTGCCGCAGCCATATAAAGTTGCATATCATACAAATACGGTTCAA
>JAAYOA010000054.1 GCA_012520525.1 Clostridiaceae bacterium
ACATGTGCCATAACATCATGACGTACTAACCTCTCTTGGGCAGCAACAGCTTCATAATCTATGTCATAGAGATGAGCCTTCATTTCCTCGATCTGGTTATTACCAATCGGAAGTCCGAGTTTTTGTTCAGCTTCAGCCAGGGCAATCCAAAGTTTACGCCAGGTCACAAATTTTCGATCCGGAGAAAAAAGTTCTAGCATTTCTTTGCCTGCATAGCGGGTTACCAAAGGATTTTCATAATTAGGTTTGGAGACATATTCCATTGTTCGCTCCCTTAAATGTCATAATAAAATCATTTCAGTCATCATAACGTAATAACTACTACTGATCATTCCAGAAAACAATTTGATTATTATATTTTATCAAATTTGAAAAAATATTTCTTTTAGTCATTATGACATCATAATATGAATAGGCAACAAAATTTTATCTGGTACTTTGTGATTTAGTGGTTATGACAACTCAATTATTTCACAGTATATAAGTTTTCCTTGATCGCTCATTAAACAACAAGCGACTAACAATATGCAATTATAGTGCTCCAACTTGTGCTTAAAAATATAAGCCTCGGCAGTTTTAAAAATATAACTTCGTTTTCGCGATCCTATGCGTTCTAGAGGATGAAATATAGACCAACATTTATTTATGTCTAAAATTGGGGAAAGTTCATTTTGAGTATTAAAATAGCTGCCTTCATACCAATGACTTTTGACTTCAACAAAATAGAGACTATTGCCTCTGTTAGCAATCAAATCAATCTCTCCCAATTTAGAAATATAGACATTTCGCTCTAGAATGCTCAACCCCTGTGTTCGCAAATATGAAGCCACAGCACTTTCTGCAACGTTGCCTTTCCGTCGATTGTTACGACGCTGTCCCAAAAATGAGTCTTCATTTGCCAAAATCATTTTTTCTTTGTTGCCATTTCTTAAGAAAGCTGCGTCTATGAGCTGGACAAGGACCTTGCTGATCGAGTCCCGAATAATGCATTTTTGTACCGTAACCCTTATTTTTTTCAAAACCATATCCTGGATATTGTTTTGCCAATTCAATCATTAAGCGATCACGTTCCACTTTCGCTAAAATCGAAGCTGCTGCAATGGCATTGACATTTAAATCGCCCTTTTTTATATATTCAGATGGATGGGCATTGTAATCCGATTTGATCCAGTCAAACAAAACGTAAGATGGCTCCGGATCTAGTTCACTAAGAGCGCGTCTCATGGCTAGCCTTGTAGCTTGTAAAATATTTATTTCGTCAATTTCCTTCTCTGTGGCATAACCTATTCCCCATGCCTCAGCCTCGATTTTTATTAAATCGTAGAGACGATCCCGTTCCTTCTCAGTCATCTTCTTTGAATCATTAAGTCCAATGATAGGGCGGTCCGGTGACAAAATGACAGCCGCCGCAAAAACAGGACCTGCCAGAGGTCCACGACCCGCTTCATCCACACCAGCGATATATTGATACCCCTGCTGTCTTAATTCAGTTTCCTTTATGGACATCCTCTCGTAACGTGCTTCTGGAGTTTCTTTTAATGTCATCCTTTGGTTGCCTCCGCTGTTAATACATCAGGATCGTCCGGATGTTCCAAACTGATCTTGCCAATGATTCCAGCTCGAAATTCATCGAGAAGTAAACCAGCGAACCGATGTTCATCAGGTTTACCGCCGCTTCGAACACATCCACGCTTTTGTGCTGCCATTTGCCAGAGTTCATAGGGATCTCTGGCTACTGAGTCTATCGAAGGCAGTTTATAGCGCTCCGATAAAGCCATAGGATATTTCTCTAGTAAAAGACAAAAAACTTCATAAGCCACCGTCTCTAGGTCAAGGATACGATCTTGAATTGCCCCAGTACCAGCTAAAGCGATTTGATTATGGCGACTGCCAAGTCGTGGCCATAAAACCCCAGGCATATCCAACAAATCAAAACCTATATTGGTGCGAATCCACTGCACGCCTCGTGTCACGCCTGGCCGGTCCTCAACTGCTGCTGCCTTGCGACCAGCCAATGCATTGATTAAAGTCGATTTCCCACAATTAGGGATACCAATCATCATCAATCGCATATCTCTCTTCTTGATGCCACGAGATTGAATCTGATTAACTTTATTTTTCAATTTTTCATTAATAATTCTGATCAATCTGCGGCGGTCAGTTTCGTCCAACGAACTACCAGAATGAACGGCAATCCCCCTCTCTGCATAATAAGTCTCCCAGGCATGGGTCACATCAGAATCAGCTAAATCTGCCTTATTTAACCACAGTATGTGTACAACTTCAGAGCGCTGGTTTACTAATTCTTCCAGCACTGGATTCCGACTTGCTTGGGGAATTCTCGCATCACAAAGTTCAATAACCGCATCAATTTCATTTAAACGTTCACGAATCAATCGCGTAGACTTGGCCATGTGACCCGGATACCAATTTATATTCACATTAACCTCCTAGTACGATATAACCGTTTCGAATGACATATCTTGCACTATTTGTAATTTATTATCTCATAATTAAATTTTTCGCTATTAGCCGCATTTTCTACATTTATCCAAAATGACAGAAAATTGTAGATTGCAGTCTTTAATCTAATATATGTCGAGTTATAGGGAAATTTTACAATAAAAAAGCTGCCTCTCAAGAGGAGAAGCAGCTAAAAAAGTCATCGTACGATTATTTTCTTGTAGGTAATTTTTCTTTAACCTTGGCAGCTTTACCAACCCGACCGCGGAGATAGTAAAGTTTAGCCCGACGTACACGTCCTTTACGAACGACATCGATCTGGGTCACCTTTGGTGAATGCAACGGAAATACTCGCTCAACACCAACGCCATAAGATAAGCGACGGACTGTAATTGTTTCACTAAGCCCTTCGCCTTTACGCGCAATGACAGTGCCTTCAAAAATTTGAATACGTTCACGAGTACCTTCGGAAATCAACAAGTGTACTCTGACGTGATCACCGATGCCAAGATTTGGATAGCTTTCCTTGAGCTGGGTCTGCTCAACAGCTTTAATTAAATCCATTATTGCGTCCCTCCTCTCACTTCAAGATGTTCATGCACGCAATGGGCAGCGGACCATCCGTAATAAACCTGTATGATTGTATCATGGGCAAGCAGTACATGCAAGGCTCTACATATAAATAATTCTGAATTAACCCACAAAAGTTTTTCCTTCAGGGTAAATGATATCTTTTTCACTGTTCTGATGAAAAGTTACGCCGATAGCAAAGGACGCCGGTCCCACTCTGCCCAGATACATTCCAGCAATCAATACCAACCAAGATGGTACCGTAAGTGTTGGAGTGGATAGCGATGTCACGCCGACTGTGGCAAAACCTGACGTCATTTCATAAAAGATATCTAGCGTCGTAAAGTCTCCAGCATGCAAGCGTGATGCTTCAAAAAAAGTAATTAAAAGTCCACCTGTGAGCAGAATTAACATACCAACAGAAGTGATCACTAAAGCCCTTCGCACTAATTCCCTATTATACCGATAGTGCACTAATGAAATGCCTTCACGCCCGTGGAAATACGAACTGATTGTCGCGAATAAAATGGCCATCGTCGTCACCTTCACACCGCCGCCTGTAGAAGCAGGACCCGCACCTGTAAACATCAAAAAAATACCGACGATCTTGGAGGGATGGGTCAATAACGTCTGATCTATTGAGTTGAATCCCGCAGTGCGCAAGGTAACCGAATGAAAAAAAGCTGCAATCGGTCGCTGCCAAACTGGCAATGAACCTAAACAACCATCTCCCGTATTGTTCCATTCAGCTAAAGCGAAGAATATTGTGCCAACTAAAAGTAGTAAACCAGTCATTGTTAAAACCAGACGAGAGTGATAATGAAGGCGCTTTGTTTTAAATACGTTCACTATATCGTCCCAAACGACAAAACCCAAGCCTCCAATTATTATTAATAGTGCAGTAGTAAATAAGACAACTGGATCACTATTAAAAGCTACCAGACTTGAATATGGACCGCTAAATGTCCCCAACAAGTCAAATCCTGCGTTGCAGAATGCGGACACGCCTTGAAACAGTCCTGTACCCAGAGCTCTTCCGAACGGCATTAAAAGGGCATATCTCCATGTTAAAATAAGCCCTCCAATCAGTTCGCAACTGGCTGTAACAAGAATTATTCTTTTAACTAAACCACCTGCTGTAGCAAATGAATCCGTACCAACTGATTCCTGCATTGCCAGCATCGTCTTCAATTTCATTTTGCGCCTCGCCGCCAGCATAAAGAAAGACATGATGGTAATTAGGCCTAAACCACCTATTTGTATTAATAATAAAATAACAATGTGCCCAAAAGTAGTCCATGTTAAGGCGGTATCTCCTATTACTAACCCTGTCACACACGTCGCCGATGTGGCAGTAAACAGGGCTCTTACGAGGCCGACAGAGTGTCCATCGGCTGAAGCAACAGGTAAAGTCAAAAGCCCAGTACCGATCAATATGACCAATGCAAAACTTAAAGTTATAAGTCGTGTAGCGCTGGCAGTAAGCCACTTGAAAAATCCATTAATTTTTGTGTCTTTTTGTGTTTTCGGATGTACCTTAGTCTTCCGATCAGGGATTGTCGAACGACTAATTTTTAATGGTGTTTGACGCTCATTTAATTCCGGACTCATGTGAATGTCGCCTCCTGATCAACCAAGCGATCCCAGATTTTTTCGTAATGCTTTTTGTCCGCAACCATCAACATGCGATCACCTCGCTGCATACGCAAATCACCCGTCGGCAATTCTACCTTGCCATCCGGACGAGTTACTAATACAACCTTAGCTTGTCCTGGAAATGTATATTCTAAAAGAGTTTTGCCAACCGCATCACTTTGAGGATCTAAATAAAACTCCAATATGCCCATATTACTTTGTGGAATATCGAAAGCTAGACGCATACCTGCATAATTTATCTCTTGGTCTATTATATCTGCCAATAGTTTTGTACCACAAACTATTTTATCTACTCCTAGCCTGCGAAATGTATCCATATTTTTGGGGTTATTTACCCTAGCGACAGTCGTCGCCACATTAAAATGGATTTTACCAAGCTGACACACTACAAGATTTGTTTCATCCTCACCAGTTAAACTCACAAGCAGATCTGCTTGATCTACTGCAGCAACCTCCAAGACATGGATATCGGAGCCATCACCGTTGATGACACGAATATCCAAACTGTCTGCTAGATACATGCTTGTCTCGCGACGCATTTCAATGATTGTAATTTTGTGTTCAAATTCCGCAGTCAATAAGCTTACTAGATGTGCGGCAACTTTGCCGCCTCCAACAATTACAATTTTCATTTCTCCTGATCTCCATTCGTCACAGACTTACACACAATTAGTAGATCACCTTTTTCTATACGAATATCAAGGGAAGCCATGAGTAACTGACTATTGCGAATTAATCCAAACGGCTTTGCATCTACAATATTTTCTAAACTCAGCAGGCGTTGACCATACCAATCTTCCTCAGCTACCAATGTAGAAAAATCTACTGGGGTGCCAAAAAAATCGATGCGCAATGTACTCTGACAGACTCCTATCATTTCTATGATCCGTTCCACAGTGAGCTTAGTTGTACAAACAGGTGTCAAGCCTAGTTCTTCATAAATAGAACCATTATCCGCATAACTGGTGCGCACAATCACCTGTTCGACATTAAACATATGTTTGGCAATCTGTCCTGACATTATATTTAAATTTTCATTATCAGAAACACAGAGTACCACATCTGCCGACTCCATCCCTGCGTGGTGTAACACATCAATGTCAATAGCCATGCCATTTACCAAGACGATGTCGTAATCTTTAAGATGATTGAGTTGATCTGGATCGCGGTCTACCACTACCACCTCTTCACCTAATTCAAGCAACTCAATGGCTAATTCTCGACCAATTTTGCCACATCCTATGATCATAACTTGCATGAAACGACCTCCATTTGATCGCAAAACTTGTATCATAATTGATGATTTATGTAATTTTATAACTCTTATAGTAAAATAAGCAATCCGAAATTACTAAAGATTGTTTACAAAAATATATTGGAAGAAATTTAAATTTCTTCCAATGATCGCAATAAAAATTCTATTTTAAAAATTATTGATTTAAAATGCTCCCAACTTATCAACTGGTTTTGACACTTTGCATTTTATATCTTTTTTTAAAAAATCACCATATTTTTAGAATAAATCAATCACTACAACCGCCATTTTTATCAACCCATTAAAGAAAAGCGACTAATTATGGGAGCCAACGTATTAGCAACTGTGGACATCGTCTTTATAAAAATATCAAGGGCAACCCCTACCACATCTTTACGTGTATCACCGACAGTGTCACCTGTAACAGATGCTTTGTGAGCAGGAGACCCCTTACCCTGACCTTCAAGTTGACCAGCCTCTATGTATTTCTTAGCGTTGTCAAAGGCGCCACCTGAGTTTCCCATAAAAATTGCCCGAGGAATAGCAACAATGGTTGCACCAATTAACAAACCACCGACGAACTCTACACCAAAAATGAAACCACCAATTATGGGAATGATGATGGCCAACACCGACGGCGCAAGCATCTGTTTAAGGGCTTGAACAGATGCCATTTCAATCACTTTATTGTAATCGGGCTTAACTTTACCTTCTAAAACGCCAGGTCTTGATAATTGTAAATCGCCTTCATCAGCCATTAGTCGAGCTGACTCGATGGTATGATCTGTCAATAAAGCAGAAAAATATTCAATAAATGCGCCACCAATGATGCCACCCGCAATAACTACAAATGAAGCGATATTCAGCAAAGGCTGTTTACCTGCAGCAGTGTAATTGCCAACATAAGCAACGATCAAAGACACCGTAGCAAAGGCAGCAGAGCCAATCGCAAATCCCTTCCCTATTGCTGCAGTTGTATTGCCAACCGCATCAAGTTTGTCGGTAATCGCTCTAACCTCTTCGTCCAAATGACATGATTCGGTCAGCCCCCCCGCATTATCAGCAATCGGTCCAAAAGCGTCAATGGATACAGTGGCGCCGACAAAAGAAAGCATGCCTAATGCAGACAGAGCAACGCCATACGTTCCACATAGTTTACCTGAAACAAACAGTGCGACACCGATCACTACTATAGGCAATAGACAGGAACGTGAACCTATGGCATCGCCCTTCGTAATTACAAAGGCTTCACCTTCATGGGCAATGCCCGCTAATTTGCGTGTCGGTTTATACGCTGTGCTTGTATAATATTCGGTTATAATGCCAATCAAGACTCCGCTGATAATCCCCATAACCGCTGATATCCAGGGACTAGCCCAACCAATTATAAAATTATCGTAGAGCGGTACATCTTTAAATATAAAATAGGCACTAAAAAAACCGATCAGGACTGTCAACCCTGAAGCGATCCAATTCGAAAAATCAAGATCCCGCGATGGATTATCTCCCAATTTTCTATGGGTTGAAATATGTAATGCAATCAAGCAACTTAAAAGACCAGCACCACCTAAAATAACAGGAAACATAATCGTAGCTTGGAAGGTTGCGTCAGTTACCGCCATATTTCCTCTAAAAATGGAAACTGCAATCATTATACTTGCCGAAATAGTTGCTACAAAGCTTTCTAAAAGATCCGAACAGTTGCCAGCAATATCATTGACATTATCTCCTATAAAATCTGCGACTACATTTGGTACACGGCTGTCATCTTCAGGCAAGTCATGGCGAATTTTAGCCAAAATATCTGAAGAAATATCTGCAGCTTTTGTATAATTCCCTCCTGCAACACGATTAAACATAGCAACAACGGAGCATCCGAGTGAGTAAGTTGTCATTCTCATGATATCGGGATTACAGGGCAAATTAGCAATCAAACCAGTTCCACTCGCATCCGGATTTACACCACCACTAAAAAATAATATGGCAACGACACCTAGAAGTCCAAAACTCTGCACAGCTAAACCGCTGATACTGCCACCTCTAAGTGCTATTCTTGCAGTCTCGCCGATCGACAATGTTTCCTTCGCTCGATTTGCAGTTCTCACATTGGCATAAGTGGCACTTCTCATACCTAGCACACAGGCGGCGCTACTCATAGCTGCACCAGAAATAATTGTCAGACCACTTGTCTTTTCAACAAATAAAGAAAATAACAGTGCAAGTGCAAGAACTACAATGACAATTACCTTATATTCAGTCTTCAAAAATGTGCTCGCACCATCTCGGATAATTGCCGCCAACTCCTTCATTTCGGCATTGCCTTCTGGTAATTTCTTCAATTTTAAATATGAATACCAAATATAAAAAATTGTAATTAATATAACAATTAACACGAGATAACGTCCCATAGAATCCTCCAGACTAGATTGACATCATAATAATTCTATGGTTTATTGACGATACATTCAAGAAATCTCCCGTGTAAACATGTGCAATTTATCCAGATAATTATTGAAAAATTGTTCAATATTTTATCATTTTTGCAGATTACTAATTAATTTATGATTTATTTAAAAAATACACTAAAAAATTGACATTATGTAAAAAATAAGCACAACGGCAGCAGATGTCTGCTACCGTTGTGCCTGTTTCAATTTAAAATATATCAAGCGGATCTCATTTTGATCTCGTATGATATTCTGATAAAGTTTCTTTATTTTGTTCGTAGTGACCTTCAGACCAAATCCGTTCCGCTGTAACTGCCCAATTTTTTGCAACATCTTCACATTTAGCACTTAGTTCTTCTACGTCAACAGCTTGTTCAAGGTCGGTGGACGCAACCCCAGTTTCTCGAACGATCTTGGTCAATTCACCGGGATTGTCCAACAAGGGACAGGGACGTAAATGGTTTTCGTTAAACGGTTGACTCTTACGATAAGCTTGGAACAAGGGTTTTCTAAACGCCTCTAGCAAAGTATCTTCATAGATGTTGCTGTCTGAATAATGGATAAATGCACACGGTTCAATGTCTCCATTTGCATTGATATGCATATAGTTGCGACCGCCAGCTATACAACCACCTACATATTCACCATCATTCCAGAAATCCATAGTAAATAACGGTTTAGTTTCCCTAAATGCGCGCACTGCACGATACATCTGTTCGCGTTGCTCGGCTGACACAAGCAAATCGGTAGGAGCATCTTTTCCTATCGGCATATAAGTAAAGAACCAGCAGAATTTTGCTCCCATATCGACCATCCAGTCAAAATACTCTTCACTACTAATTTGATCAACATTTTGACTTGTATAACAACAAGAAACACCAAAAGGCAGTCTATTCTTCTTAAGTATTCTCATTGCTTCTTCAATCCTAGCAAATGTACCTTTGCCACGACGGAAGTCGGTACCTGATTCAAAACCTTCAACGCTGATCGCTGGCACGAAATTCTTGACACGCAACATGTCTTGTGCAAATTCTTCATCAATTAATGTACCGTTGGTAAAAGCTAGAAAAGCACAGTCGTCGTGCTTATTGCAGAGGGCAATAATATCCTTTTTCCGCATCAGGGGCTCACCACCTGAATAAATAAACATACGGATACCAAGTTCTTTTCCTTGTTCAATAATAGAATCAAGGGTATCAAAACTCATATTCAGCTTATTACCATACTCAGCTGCCCAGCAACCAGTGCACTTCAAATTACAAGCCGATGTAGGATCCATCAAAATTGCCCAAGGAATATTACAGTCATATTTTTCGGAAAGCTCATCTCGTATAGGAATAAAATCAAAGTTAGCATTCAAAACAAAATTATTAAATATTGTTTTTCGTACATCATCATCAATATCTGTCCACAGACTTCTAACCAATTGATACCAATTGTTATTGGGGTCTGAGAGGGCTTCACGGAAGGTATTAACTTGACCTTCTAACTGCTTATTTGTGGCAAATTTGGCTGTCCAATCCACGACTTTCATCATATTGTTGTCTGGATCAGCATCTAAATAATCATAGACCTTCTTGAGACCGTATCTTTGTATCTTCTTACGCAATCCGATTCCTCCTTTGCAATTCTTTAATCTATATATAACTATATTATCATGAGATAGATTTTAAAGAAATCGACAATATCAGACTTTTGTTTAAAAATACAATGTTTTTCACAAATCCTTTAAGAAACCTTAACGTTTTGTAGAAAACTTTTTCAAAGCCCACTCAATTGAGCCGTCCATGATAACTAGATACTTCTCAATGTCTTTTATTCGATCCTCTGGCATACCGTCAGCCAACCACTGGAGCGTCATGCTCATTATAATCAATGAATAGTATTCAACTAAAAAAGAAAAATTCTCGGAAGATATTTCAACTTCTTTAGCGTAAGACTTTAAAACAATTGAAACCAGCGGTTGTGAAAAATCTTCTAAAAGTGTACGAACCCATGTAATATTCATGGATGCATAAATATTGCGGTAAAGACTTTTATTCTTAATCATTTTAGTAAAAATATGTTTGATTACTTCATGCCAATTTTTAAACTCACTCTTTGAAGTTAGGATGATTTCTAGTTCCTGTCTAACTATCCATTCCAAAAGATCATATATGTCATGAAAATGATAATAAAACGTTTGCCTATTAAATCCGCAGTGATCTGTTATATCTTTTATTTTGATTTGGTCTAGTGTTCGTGTTTTGATCAATGCTGTAAGCGAATTTGCCAATATTGCTTTTGTGTTGCTAGGCATTTTAGCACCTCAAGATTATTTTTTAGTTAATCTTTCTAATAATCTCTTTAAAGATTTTTGATCATCTAAATTTATATTATATTATACAACTAATATATACTAAAAAATTCACTTATGAATCTAGTTCCATATCTCGACAATATTTGACAAATTCTTTTGCTATATTTTCATCAAATTTAAGAGATTGAAATAAATCCGGACGTTTTAACATTGTCTCTCTTATCCCGTCCAGCTGTCTCCATTTGTCGATATTTTTATGGTGTCCCGACAACAATACAGGAGGAACTTCTCTTCCTTTCCAAACAGCAGGTTTGGTGTATTGACGATATTCTAACTGACAATTAAAATGCGATTCTTGCCTAACTGCATCGGGCGTGGGCAGCACTCCAGGCAACTGCCGCGCCACAGCGTCTATGAGGACGCCAGCAGCGAGCTCACCGCCTGTTAACACGTAATCTCCAATGGAGATCTCTTGAACCTCCATCTCATCCAGTACGCGCTGATCTACCCCTTCGTAATGACCACATAATAAAATTAAATGGTTATAAGAAGCTAATTTTTCAACAAGTGCCTGGTTAAGAACGTGTCCTTTTGGTGATAAATATACCGTCAACCTAGAATCAGACTCTACATCACAGTCAGTTTTGGCAGCTTCCCAACTTTCGAAAATAGGCTGACACATCATTAACATTCCCCTGCCTCCACCATAGAGCGTGTCATCAACCTTACCATAATCATTGTGGGCATAATCCCTTATATTATGTGTGCGAAATGCAAACAGGTCGGCCTCCAAAGCACGACCTGTAATACTTTCGCGAACCATTGTTGTAACTAATTCAGGAAAAAGAGTCAATACAGAAAAAAACAAGATTCACCTGCTTTCGCTAAGTAATATCAATTTTAAGAAGTTTGTCACCCATCGTAAACATCTAGCAAGCCGTCCGGTAAGGAAACTTTTATCATTCCGTCAGCAATTTCTATAGATTTTATGAATGCTTTTACCACAGGTATGAGGACATCGGGTTTGCCCTCTCTATCGACAACGTAGACATTTTGTTCTCGGTCAGTCAGGACATCTTTTATTTTCCCAATTAATCCTAGTTGATCGTCGATCACTTGCAGGCCAATTAAATCGCGGACAAAGATATAACCCCGTGGCAGAGGCTCTGCCTGAGCCCTTGTAATGGCTAGAAGCCATCCTTTATGGGCAATGGCGCTGTCTCTATCTTCAATTCCCTCTATATGAACAATCCATTGTCCTTTATGGGGTCTCGTGTTTAGTGAGACACGATGCATTCGGTCACGTTGCGGGGATAATAAAAAAGCCTGTTTCAAATGTCGCAAGCGACCCGGCACATCAGACAGATTTTTTGTAGTGACATCACCACGAATGCCGTGGGCTCCAACTATGACACCGACTTCAAACAGATCGTCGATGCCATGGTCAGCTGCCGCTTCACTTTGTTTAGAGAGTTGTATAAATTTATCTGCTTTATTCGTCATTTGTTCAATCCACAATGTCAACAACAACGCGACGGTGCAGTTGGTTGGCATAAGCTCGCATAATTTTGCGCATAGCTTGAGCACGCGAACCACGTCTGCCAATTACCTTGCCCATATCACTTGGTGCAACGTGAACTTCAATGACGATCGTATTACCCTGTTCAACAGGATTAATGCGAACTTCCTCTGGATGGTTAACCATCGGTGTAACAAGCGTCAAAAATAGTTCTTTCATTTGAGTGGCATCTTTAGTCATGCAAGATCACCATTCTTTTTTAATAATGCTCTCACGGTATCACTTGGCTGAGCGCCATTGCGAAGCCATTTCTGGGCCGCTTCACTATCAATCTTAAAGGATGGCGGTTCTGTCAAAGGACTGTATGAACCAATTTCTTCAATGAAACGACCGTCACGGGGATTGCGAGAATCGGTGACCACAATGCGGTAATGAGGCGCTTTCTTTGCGCCAACTCTCTTTAATCTAATTTTAACTGCCATAATATTTCCTCCATAAATGATCTATGCTTAAGAGCTCGCAGCTCATTTAGCTAATTTAAAATACTGTACTTCGCTACAGTCTGTAAAGCACTAATTTAATATTTCAATTTAAAATCCGAAATCACTGAAATTGGGCATACCACCTGGCATACGGCGTTTACGTCCTTTGCCTTTACCACTTGTAAAACGCTTCATCATCTTCGACATATCCTCATACTGTCTTACCAGACGATTGACATCTGTCACTGTGGTACCAGAGCCTTGAGCAATACGCTTGCGTCGTTTCGCATTTAACAGATTGGAATTTGCCCTTTCCTCAGGTGTCATCGACTGAATAATTGCCACCATGCGCCCAAATTGAACATCATCCACATTGACTGCGTCAATCTGAGAATTTTTCACGCCTGGGATCATCCGCAGAAGATCTTTGACACTGCCCATCTTGCGTAGTTGCAGCAATTGTTCCAACATATCTTCCATTGTAAAACGGTTTTGCAATAAATTCTCAGCTGCTCTAGCAGCTGATTCCTGATCGATACTCTCTGACACCTTGTCTATAAGAGATAAAACATCACCCATACCAAGAATACGGGATGCCATGCGGTCGGGAAAAAATGGCTCCAAAGCATTGACCTTCTCTCCTACACCAATAAACTTAATAGGTTTACCGGTCATCCGCTTAATCGATAATGCCGCACCGCCGCGCGCATCTCCATCGAGTTTTGTCATAATGTATCCATCAAGACCGATTTCTTCGTCAAAAGCTAAGGCAATATTGACTGCCTCCTGACCTATCATTGCATCTACAATCAGTAGCTTCTCCGTCGGATTAACGACGGCAGCAATTTCCTTTAGTTCAGTCATGAGTTCGTCATCAACAGTCATACGACCCGCTGTATCGACAATTAACGTATCACACAACATATATTTCGCACGATCAACGGCTCCCTTTGCAATAACCGTCGCATCCTTTTCTTCTGGCTGTATGAAAACTGGCACATCGATCTCTTTGGCAAGAATTTCCAATTGTTTTGCCGCTGCCGGTCGATGGACGTCCACCGAGGTCAACATGACTTTTTTACCATTCTTGCGAAGATGTAGACCAAGTTTTGCAGCTGTCGTTGTTTTACCAGAACCTTGCAGTCCATACAACATAATCACAGTAAAGCCACTAGGATCAACTTTTAATTTCTCTTGCTCTCCGCCGAGCATCTCTGTCAATGCTTCATCGACAATTTTAACAACTTGCTGTCCCGGCGTCAGGCTCTCCATCACCTCAGCGCCTTTACACTCTTCGCTAATCTCTTTGACAAGTTCTTTAACAACTTTAAAGTTGACATCAGCTTCAAGGAGAGCCATGCGAATCTCTTTCATCATGATCTTTATGTCCTGCTCAGTGACGCGTGACTTGCCACGCATTTTCGCTGTCAAGGCTTGTAATCGAGAGGATAGGCTCTCAAACATATATTAACCTCCATACCAGATCATTAATCAGTTTCTTACGTACTGACTTATGATATAAATCTAATCTAAATTCACTAAATCTTTCAGATGTTTCTTTGCTTGCTCCACATCATTTTTTGCCAAATCAGATGACAATTCTTCAAATAAGGACTGACGCTCTCTCATTCTCTTAATCAAGCAGAGTTTCGTTTCATATTCCATGAGCTGTCGTCTCCCACGCTTTAGCGTATCATGCACACTTTGGCGACTGACATCAAATTGATCCGCAATCTCCGCTAGGGAAAAATCATCATTATAATAAAGTGACATCGTCTCGGCAGTTCTTGGTGTAAGCAGCTCACCATAAAAATCTAGCATCAGAGCTGCTTCTGCCATTTCTAGACCGATAATTTTTTCACTTTTTTCTTTTTGCATGTTGCTCATTGTAGCTTGAGCA
Source organism: Clostridiaceae bacterium (assembly GCA_012520525.1). Taxonomy (GTDB): domain Bacteria; phylum Bacillota; class Clostridia; order Saccharofermentanales; family Fastidiosipilaceae; genus JAAYOA01. The sequence goes on from JAAYOA010000054.1 coordinate 14,592, forward strand.
TATTATAGCTGTCAAGTCTTTTTCCTTGACACGAGAAAAATATGAAAAACATAGAACTTTGAGCTAATTAATAGATTAAAAATATAAATTATAAATAATTGTATATTGCTAACAGGACTAAAATATTTTTACTTTTTCTCAAACGCTAATTAGGGATAATCTAGCCAAAAAAATTAAAAAATTCTGAATAACAGATCATCTGCAAGATGACAAATACAACAGCTAAAATACCACAGACAATGCCAGCGACGGCAAGACCTTTGCCAGAATACAAATCCGGTCTTTTGGTTGCATTTTTCTTACCAACAATAGATAAAATGAGACCTACTATAGAAAAAATTGTAGCTATGGCTGTATAAAGTATAGCGAACCAGGGATCGAATAGTCCCATCACAACAACAAGGATCGATATGATAGAAAAAATAAATCCCAATATCCCTTTGACATTGGTTTTGCGAACTGCCAAATTTAGTTTTTGATTGTAATTGGATTCATTCATAGAAAAGGATTGATCTACGGGACGAGGTTTTGATTTATTTAAATTTTTCATTGTCATTATCTTGCCTCATATTTATATAAATAAACTAGTTGTAAATCAATTATATCTGAACTTCAATAAAAGCTCATCTAAAAAATAGATTGGTCATTCAGCATCCATTGAAAGCAAATGACCAATCTATATTAAAGGTAAGTAGCTAACTTTTACAAAATAAATTTATTATCCGTTCTATTCCAAAAAACTCATACAAGCAACGCAACCGCCACAACTAATTAATAGGATTGCTAAACCTATTGCTATTATATTTAGTATGATACCTGCCATAGCCATACCATTGCCTTTATACAACTGGGGATTTTCTTGAATTTCTTTGCGTCCCATAATAGAAAGGATAAGACCCACTATGGCAGTGGCTATCCCAAACATATTAAACGCTAAGGAAGCGATGCCCAAAACCATACCTGCAATGGCCTTGCCACTATTCTTAATGGGTTGACCATAAGGATTATAATTTGGTGGCGTTTGGTAATAACCAGGTTGTGGAGTCTGCTGAGGCAAATTCCCCGGTCCTGGCTGATAGGACTGTTGAGGTCCACCTGAATATCCCTGTTGAAAGGGCGGTTGGGAGCTGGTGTTATAGCCCGCCGTATAAGAAGGCTGGGAGTCACTGGTATACCCAGACTGCCCTGGTTGCTGTGAGCTCGGTTGATATGATTGCTGAGCGCCACTGGCGTAGCCTGTCGAATAGGGTTGTTGCGCCCCACCGGCATAGCCTGTCGAATAGGGTTGTTGCGCCCCACCGCTGGCATAGCCAGTTGAAGAGGACTGCTGCGTGTCAGTATGACCCATCTGACCAGATTTTTGTGCAGAATCAAGATTTAAGTTCTCTGACTGTTGAAACTCAGTTGATGATGGTTGAGTTTTGTCATTTAAACTATCATTTACATCTTGTTTGTTCTTTAATTCTTGATCATCCATTACAATCTCCAATTCCATAAATGCTCTTCAAAATAAATCTTCACTTGAGCTTAATTTTTATTACATCAGTATAGGCATCTTCAAACTGAATATGATCAGTTGAAAACAACTAATATTCTTTAATAAGAATAAATTGATTTCTAGCATGTGTCAAAATTAAAGGCTCACTTAAAAAAACCACTATTTGGTCAAGCTTGCTGTTCACGACGCAAGCGCTTAATCCGACGACTCAACCATAAGCTATTTGCAATTAGTGCTGCTAAAGAAATCCACTGAGATGTTGACAATCCCCATAAAAATCCTCTGATCACGTCGCCCCGGAAAAATTCAATAAAAAACCTGAAAATCGGATATGCAAACAAATATATATGAGCCAAATAATGCCTTATTCGTCGGTTTCCGGATAAAATAATCAAGACTAAAAATAGCAAAAAATTAAAAATTGCTTCGATCAGTTGCGTTGGTATGAGAGGGACGCCGTTAGGCGCTGCGGGAGAATTATGAAATACAATCCCTCCCTCTATTGGTTTGCCATAACAACATCCTGCTGAAAGACAGCCCAAGCGACCAAATCCATGCGCCAAAGCGAGCGGACCACTTAACATATTCAGCGTATTAAGATTATTTATTTTAAAACGACGATTGAATAATAAGATAAATATTAAACCGCCGATAAATCCGCCCCAGAAAATTAATCCACCATTAAGCAGAACATCCCAAAAAATTTCAGGTTTTTCTTTCAAAACCCGAATATATTTGGGAATAGATATGATATGCGAGAGCAGGTGGGCTCCCACGATTCCTCCAGCGCAACCGAGAAGTACAATATAAAGGGCATCCTCTCTCATAATTGAAAAGCGTGAACTAATAAGTATGGTTACCAGCAAAGCTACCGCCATACCAATCACCATGAGCAGACCATAAACAGTAAATTGTCTTCCCAACACATGGAAATATGGACACATACATAACCTCTAGCTAAGCTCGAAGAAAGTCGATTGATAGAATCAAACTAAAAATATAACCATAGTACAAGAGATTCAACGATAGATATAAAAAGCCATCCTACATCATAAGGAAGTGTAAGGATGGCTTTCATTAAACGTCTAAATTAAAGTCCTGAAATGGTCAATGTTTTCATTTTTTTCAGTCGTTCCCGATTTTATTAATAGTAAGGATCAAATTCTGAACAAACGAGAGACTGACAAGCAATTGTAATAATCAAAGACGTAATTAAAGCCAAAATGCTGCAAATTAAACCGGCCATTGCCATACCATTGCCTTTATATTCCTGTGGTTTGTTAGTAACATCTTTACGACCCAATATTGATAAAATTAAACCAACTATTGAGGGAATAATGCCAAAATAAGGAATATAACAAATCAGTAAACTGATTATACCGAGTACCATACCAGCAATTGCTTTTCCGCTATTCTTCGGTCCCTGTTGCATCGGCATATTATAGTTGGGACCCTGCCCATAAGGACTTCTTGGTTGCTGATACTGATACTGCTGCTGTTGATATCCAGTTGTTCCTTGTTGACCATATGGTCCTTGTTGATAAGGAGATTGGCTACCCTGTGATTGACCGTATTGACCCCCTTGTTGATAAGGCGACGTGTTTCCTTGGGGTTGGTTGTATGTACCATATTGATTCTGATTATTTTGTTCGTTCATATCGTTACCTCCTCCTACCTAAGGCACGTAAAGTATATCACTTTTTCAAACAATGAAAAACATTTGCTACCAATAGCTTAAACTATTAAATCACAAAAGAAAAATAATTTTAATATTAAA
>JAAYOA010000055.1 GCA_012520525.1 Clostridiaceae bacterium
AGTCATCGAACCAGAGCCAGCCGAAGGCGTCGAGCGAGATGTAGCTGAAGCTACTGAACCAGTCGCAGTCGAAGTCATCGAACCAGAGCCAGCCGAAGGCGTCGAGCGAGATGTAGCTGAAGCTACTGAACCAGTTGCAATAGAAGCCATAGAATCCGATGCAACCGACAACACAGAAGAAACCACCATAGAGTCCGCCACTCGCAATCAATCCCGTAATATAGGACCAGGAGGATTGGTCATCGAGGAAGGTGTTGTAATAGGTTATGTAGGTAGTGGTGAGGAAGTTGTCATACCTAATTCTTTTGAAAATAAAAATGTCTATAAGATTGGTAAAGGCGCTTTCCAAGATAAAAATCAGATTACGAAAGTTGTGTTTGGTGCCAATGTTATGATTGTAGACGATGATGCCTTTAATAATTGCACTAATCTGGCAGTCGTCGTACCGTCGAAAAAGACAGATTTTATAGGAAAAAGGGCATTTAAAGACTGTAAATCACTTTACTATATTCCAATTAATCCCATTCATCCAGATTTACTAGTTCAAACGGTTCGTGTAAAGGAAGAATGTTTTGCTGGCTGTGAGAGTTTGCAAGTGTTCCCTTTTGAATATATAGATCGTGCATCTACAAGAGCCTTTGTCGATTCAGGTGTATTAGCTGCTAACTTGACGAACGTTACTGTAATTAAAGAAGCGGCATTTATGAATTGTACCCAGTTGCGGGCTCTTACCATTGGCAACGAATGCAACAATATTGAAAAAAATGCATTTGCTGGCTGCAGTTCATTAAAGAACGTTATCATTCCCGGCAATGTTTTCTCCCTTGATTCTGGCGCTTTTACCTCTTGCACAGGTTTGGAGTACGTCCAGATTGAGGAGGGTGTGCAATCAATGTATGGTACGTACCACGGTCTTGATGAGGATGCAGAACCCGGTGTGTTTCAAGGCTGCATCAACCTTAAAACAGTCCGTATGCCGTCACAATTCTTTACCATTGGTCCGCGTTGCTTTAAGGATTGTGTAAACTTAACAAATATAAATTTACCGACCGAACTTCGAAGTCTTGAAATGGTTGCTTTTTCGGGTTGTAGATCACTCAAGTATCTCGACTTATCAAACTTAACTGAAATAGATACACGAGTCTTTGAAAAAACTGGTTTGGAATACGTAAATTTGCCCAATGCAACTAAAATCAGTTGGAACGCTTTCAGAGACTGTCAAGATCTGCAAACCGTTGTTCTTTCCGATCAATTGACGGAGTTGGATCAAGACGTTTTTAGAGGCTGCATCAAGTTAAAACATGTTACCTTCCCTGGTACGATCAAAGAAATTCCTTACGGTACATTTGCATACTGTGAATCATTGGAATCTTTTATTATTCCCGAAGGGGTTGAGTCCCTTCCGGATGCAGATTGGACCAACATTGGCGCATTTCATGAATGTACGAGTCTGCGCACGATAACTTTCCCAAGTACTTTGAAGCGAATTGGCAATAGGACGTTTTCCAATTGCTATGCTTTGTCGAATCTGCAGCTTCCTGAAACGTTGGAGTCCATCGGCATCAGCGCCTTCCGCAGGAATTGGAATTTGAGATATATTTATATCCCATCAAGATCGACTACGATTGAGCAAGATGCATTTTTTGAAACTGCCAAAAATAACCACTTAAATAGTTACGACGATATTGTTATTTACGGTCATACCGGTTCAGCCGCTGAAAGCTTTGCCAACAGCGATGATCACTGTATTTTTGTTGATATCAATGGACAGCCTGCTCCGGTCACCGGCATTACTGCTCGACCTTATGGTTCCGGAGCAGTGACGATTAAATGGGATCCGGCACTCAATGTCGATGGTTACTTTATCTATCGGCGAGTTGGATCGACGGGCGAGCTGGAGTACTTGACCCTCATAAACAAAGCAAATTTCACCGACTTCACGGCTAGAAACAACGAATGGAATTACTACTTTGTTTTCTCATATCGCAAAAAAGCGGACGGAACCATATGGTCTAGTCCGATGAACCGATATGGTTACGGTCAACCTCAACTAGGTGAGGTTCCGTCGATTAAGACCTATCAGTTAGGACATCAAGTGGCCGTTGGTTGGCAAAAGGTCAATGGTGCAGATGGTTATGCCGTCTATAAGCGGGTGGAAGGCAATACAAACCTTATTTATTTAGGATCTTATGACGCGAGTCAACTAGGTATGATCGATATGTCGCCGACTTGTGGAACAATTAATTATTACTTTGTCTGCCCCTATATCATTAAGAGTGACAACACTCAATACATGATTAAGCCAAGTAAATATGCTTACAGGGTTATGCCGGAACCTCAGATTGGTAGGGTAAAGAGTGCTTATGCCAAACAATATAATCATTATGTGGCTGTTTCCTGGAGCAATGCTAAAGTTGCAGGCTACTTTATTTATCGAAAAGTAGAAGGTGAAACTGGACTGACGAAAATTGGTCAAGTTGACGGTTTTTCATATTATTATTACGATGTGAATCCGGTAAAGAATAAAACAAATTTTTATTTCATTCGACCTTATGTCGTTAAAAAAGATGGGCTCTACTTGGCACCGCCCCAATATTACACAAAGGTGTATGCATCTGTGAAAGTCAAATAATACTAAATTTTATATCCTTAGATCAAGAAGTCATCTATATAAATTATATTGAGCAATGCTATATAAACAAGGGGTTGTCTTTTGAGACAACCCCTTGTTACGTCGTTAATTGAAAGGTTCGTTTCTGATATTTTAATTGCAAGATACAAACAAGATCGAAAAAATCCTAGTTGTCAACAAGCTAGTTTGGAAAGGGAGCCTCTACAGTAACTTGTGTAGCAGCCGCCGGTTTGCCGTCAATAAAGATGGTCGTTAACGTTCCTTGTAATTGCATAGTGAGAGCGGTATCAGAAAGAGGAATAAATCCTTGTTCAAGGTCTGTCAGTGTTTCTCCTGCCTTGTTTAAAGTCACAAGGCGGCTGGGATCATTGACACTACGTAAATCAGGCGCCAGCTTCTGTCCATCCTGATAGACTGTTAACAAGAAATTATCATTCAACGTAGCATCCTTTGAACTGTTATTTTTCCAATCATAGCGGATTATTAAATCCTTTGAGCCATCCTCTGCCGGTCTTAGTTCGAGCGCCTGAATACAGATTTCATTCTTGTCGTCTATGGGAATCCATTCGCCAACGTTACCCGATTCAGGTGGTACAAATGAAGTATATTCTTTACCATCAATCGTGCGCAATTCTTGCTGAGATCCACAGGATGAAAGGACTAGAAAAAGTGCACAGATCAAGAGAATCGACAGCAGAGTGTTTGGTCGTAATTTAATATTTCTATGGTTATTTCGATTCGATATTATTTTATAACTTTTATTTTTCATTTTAATCACACTCCTAAATTATTGTTGTGAAGTGGGATTTGATTCGGTCTTCATTTCATCATTTTTTTCAGCTTCAGCTTCAGCCTCATCCGGTGTTTCACCAGTGAGCTCTAGGGCAGTTTTTTCGTCGGGCTCTTGAAATCCTAATACCATAGTCATAACAAATGCAGCGATGAAGCCAACAACACAGGTAACTATACTCCAAATCAGGTTCATCGTCTCACCGGGTTTATAGAAACTTAGCAGTGCCAACAGACCGGGAGTTTGAAAAGCAAAACTGCGTACACTAAATATGCCGGCAATTAAGCCGCCAGCGGCACCGCCGATGATGGAAGCATATAGAGGCTTCTTAAGAGGCATAGCGTTACCATATAAGGATGATTGAGAAATGCCAAGTAGAGATGTCAAGCCTGCAGAAGCGGAATAACTTGTGTATGTTTTCCCTTTTGAACGAATAGCGATGGCAAAGGACATGCCGGCGAGAGCCATATTCGACGCCAACATTCCTGGAATCATGACCGTATCAAAACCCAAAACAGCGAGATTCTGTGTAGCAACGGGAAAAAGGGAGTAATGTGAACCGGTTAGTACCAGGAATGGAGCAACGGCTCCGATCAGGGTTGGTACCATCCACGGCACAAAGCTATCGACAAATCCGATTGCCGCAGCGAACATATTGCCTATCCAAGTTCCTATAGGTCCTAGTATAACTAGACCGACCACAGCTGTTATGAAAAGCGTTAACAACGGAAAAAGGATGGTCTTCAATATATCCGGGACGATTTTTTTCACACCTCGCTCTATCCATGATTGGACATAAACTATAAGTATAATTGGCAAAACGCTGGAAGGATATTTTGCATATGTTACAGGAATGACATGAAAAATAGTCAAATTCCAACCTACCGCATTAGACCATTGAAACAGTTGGGTCACGCTGGGGTAGACAAGGAATGCCGCCACCGCTGCAGCCATAAATGGCGAAGCGCCAAATGCTTGAGCACTTGAAAACGCCAAATAAATAGGTAAGAAATAAAAAACTGCATCGGCAATGGCGTGAAGGAAAATGTAACTAGATGTCTGCGGTGAAATGACACTGGTCATGACCAATATATCTCGTAATGCTTGAATTAAACCACTGGCAATTAATAATGCAAGAATGGGTTTGAAAATATTGCCTATAAGATCAAATATTCCCGGACCTTTTTTATTTTTTCTTTTAGAACTTGATTTTGCTGCAGCCTGTGCCATGTCCATACCTCCATTTTCTTAATAATTAAAATAATTTACTACTATCAATATACATTAATTATTGATATTATATACGAAATAAATAATTTTTTATTTATTTTTATTCATAAAACCGCCAAAATGGCACTTTTTTATACAACAGTATTCTAGTTCCAACTTTAGTATTCTAATGGTCAATAATTTATTTTATTAAAATTTTATTTACTTGCCCGTTCAGGAGGTGAACAATGCTTTATCCAATCCGCACCCAAACACGTTATTTAGAATCGTTAGATGGCATTTGGCAATTGCGTTTCGAAAAGGACGGTTATAAAGCCGATCCCAGCAAACCACTTACAGGTGGCTATTCAATTGCTGTGCCTGGATCTTTCAATGATCAATTGACAATCCATGAGTTACGCCATTTCGCTGGTTACATGGTATATGAAAGAGAATTTTTTGTGGACGCTAATATTCTCGCCCAGAGACCGGTGTTGAGATTTGGATCGGTTACACATAATTGTGAAGTTTTCATCAATGGAAAATTGGTTGCCGAACACAGAGGTGGATTTACACCTTTTGAAGCAGATCTGACCGATCAATTAGAGCTTGGCTCAAATCGTGTGACTGTTAGAGTCAATAATTTACTGGATCATAGTACCTTGCCCGTCGGAAATTTAAAGACATGGGAAGATGAAGATGGCAATATCTATTACAAAGTAGACGAAAATTTTGACTTCTTTAATTATGCCGGCATTCATAGA
>JAAYOA010000056.1 GCA_012520525.1 Clostridiaceae bacterium
TGCGCATTATGAAAGATCCCCACGCTGGACCTTTCGCCATTATGATGCTGGCTTTTTTGCTCATCAGTCAATGTGCCTTTTACACACAATTTTATGGCAGTACCAATTGGCGTCTATGGGCAAGTCTGTTGCTTGGATTGATGTATGAACGAGCCCTTTCAGGATTATCCATCGTCCTTTTTCCCAAAGCGCGTCAGGATGGTTTGGCCAAGTTATTTGGCGATCCTACGACGAAAGCGGTAGCTCGGACTCTGCTAATTGTGACGCTGGTCTTGATCGGCGGATTGATTGCCGTTGGGCTGTGGGTTGGTCTGGCTATGATCATTTTTGCGGGTCTTTGGTTTGGTCAATATTATCGTTTTACGAAAAAACGTTATGGCGGTGTAACAGGAGATTTAGCAGGGTTTTTTCTGACTATAGCGGAATGGATTATGTTACTAATTTTAGCGGTCGGCACAGGATTAGGGTGGTAAATTATGTTGTGGTTGATAGTCGGAGGAGCAAATCAAGGCAAGAGCGAATTGTTGCGCACTCACGTGGCTGCGGCGGGCGCTTATGAAATTGATGCCGGTAAACGCCAGCCATTTTATTTTGAAGAAATAAGTGGAGAAATTGCTGACTTGGTGTCAAGACAGCGGGTTGTTATTTATAATTTTGATCGCATCCTGGTTGAGGCATCACAGCATATCGTTTCTCATTCAGAAGATGAATCTAAGCAGGAGGAAAATGCCGTTTCAATGTATGGGTATCATGCAGGCGGCGGTCTTGAGTTAGTGGATCAGATTTTGACGTGGATCGGCTCTATTGCCGAAGAGCGAGATATTTTTTTAGAGGCAACCGAATGTGGAAGTGGCATTGTACCGTTGTTGAAAGAAGATCGACTGCGACGAGAGCTGACTGGACGTCTTTTAACTAAACTCGCGACCGCAGCAGATGGAGTGGTGCGAGTCTTTTGCGGCATTCCCGAAGTTATTAAAGAGCCGGCTTGGCCTTCCCATACGAAGATATCTTCAAATCTTGGAATGACCTCGCGGCTTGATTCTATGGCATGCGACTCCACACAGCGCAATTCCAGACCAGAGGATTTTAGGACCGGCGATTTCGACGATCGAGACAATTTAATACCCGGCGAAGACTGGGCATTTTCCCTCTATTTGGTACGCCACGGTATGACCGAATTTAATCAACAACGCAAATACTTGGGAACGGGAGATATGGGGATTAACGAGCGAGGTCGTCAAGAATTACAAGATCTTTACGACAAAAATCATTTTCCTGCCGTGGATTTTCTTTATAGCTCACCTCTCAAACGTTGTCTCGAATCTGCGGCAGTGGCTTGGCCAGATCATCCCATAGATGTCATCGACAGCAATTTTCGCGAGCGCAACTTTGGCGATTTTGAGGGGCTTGCCTATGCGGACTTATGTGTGCGAGAGGACTATTGTCGCTGGCTTGAAGGTGAAGGGAGATCCGCCCCACCGGGCGGAGAGTCCGGCGATTCTATCGAAAGACGGGTATCTTTTGGCATTACTGAATTGATTAGGAATTGTCTGAGAATTTATCGCTGGAATTATTGGGGATGGTTGCCTCGAACATCCCAAAATAGGGACGGCAACCTTGCAGAAGATTTACATTACACGGTGGGGTTAATGTGCCATGGCGGTGTGATTATGGAAATTATGCGCATATTAGGATTTACAGATTTTTATGCCTGGCAGGTGACTAATGGCAGTTGGGTTCGGTTGCGCTTTAAATATGACGGTGAATTAATTGATGAAATGCCCCTAGTCGGCGGTAAGTCGGCAGGTGGCTGAAGTTTTTGTGTGAGGTTTATTATATGTCGCCTTTTTGGCTGCTCTGGATTTTAAGTCCATTATTATCCCTTTGTTTAGATGCTGTTTTAGGTGATCCTTACACTTGGCCTCATCCGGTCAAGTGGATTGGCAGTTTAATTGGTCGACTGGAATCCCCTTTGAGGCGTTGTTTTCCCTCGGGCAAAAAAGGGGAGCGTCGTGCTGGTCGTTGGCTGGTTATTATTGTGATTTTGCTCGTATCCATTGTGTCTATAGGTGGGATGTTTATATTAGGATGGATTTCCCTTTGGTTGGCCCTGATTGTACGGATCTGGTTTGGCTATCAATTTCTCGCTGCCCGTTGTCTTGTCAATGAAGCAGAGAAAACAGCGACATTGTTAGAAGCCAATGATCTGGACGGGGCTCGTCAACAGACAGGCAATCTGGTCGGTCGTGAGACTAAGGACTTGACGAAGGCAGAGGTCATACGTGCTAATGTTGAGACAGTGGCCGAGAACTTGACAGATGGTGTTATTGCCCCCCTTTTTTGGTATAGCATCGGGGGGTTGCCTTTGATAGCAGTTTATAAGGCCATCAATACGTTGGACTCTATGGTAGGTTATCGCAGCCCCCGATTCGTTAATTACGGCAGGGCGGCAGCCCTAATGGACGATGTGGTTAACTTTATTCCGGCTCGCATTGCCGGTCTTTTAACTGTCCTCGTTGCTCATATTTTACCTAATTGCGATGGACGGGCGGCCTGGCGTATTTTTAAAAGAGACCGACTGCAACACTTGAGCCCCAACAGTGCCCAAACTGAAGCGGCTGTGGCTGGAGCTATTGGCATTAAATTGGGTGGACCCCATGTCTATTTTGGTCAGGTAGTCGACAAACCATGGTTGGGTGACTGTGACGATGTACCGACGACAAGACACATACACTTGACTAATAAGCTGGTTTTGACGGCTTCCTTCTTGTATAGTTTTTTTGCCACACTTTGCACAGCAGGAGTTCTCTTTTTAGCGTTAGCATTGCTGAAATAATTTAACCGCCCTAACGTAGAGTGTCGGTCATTTATTGAAATTAAAATAAAGCAAATAGAAATGAGGAAGGGTCATGCAATCGGAAGCAACTTTGGCAAAACTTCATATGGAACTGCAAATGGACCACGGTGGCGATTTAGCGAAAGTGGCACAAGTAATCGGCTGCAGACCGGAATCTATTATAGATTTTTCGACCAATATCAGTCCCTATGGCTTGCCGCAGTCTGTGCGATCCACGGCTCTGTCATCTTTGTATTATTTAGATCAATATCCTGATCCAGATTTATCTACATTGGAGCAAAAACTAGCTGAACATTGTGGCGTTGACTCTAGGCACATTTTGCTGGGGAACGGTGCCAGCGAATTGATCTTTCGCTTGCTTATATATATGAAACTAAATCAAGGGGAAGGAGAAGAGCGACGTAATCGCGTGCTTATTCCTGTGCCCACTTTTTTAGAATATGAAAAAGCAGCATCGGCGGTGGGATTTGATGTGATCCACCCCCCGCTTGACCGCGCTAAAGGATTTGCTTTACCCGCTAATTTTTGTCAAAAGATTGACGAGAGGACACAGGCTGTTTTTCTCTGTCAACCCAATAATCCGACGGGTCACGTCCTGCCTAAAGAGACCGTCGAATATGTGTTGAACCGTTGTAAAGATGTGGGCGCTTACTTGATTTTAGATGAATGTTTTCTCGATCTATTGCCTGCCGAACGGTTGGCTGAAGTCAGCTTGCGCGATCGGTTGCATTGTGAAAAACAGTTGTTTATTTTAGGATCTTTTACTAAGACTTTTGGTATGCCGGGAATCCGACTGGGCTACTTATTAAGCGGTGATTTGACTGTGGCCAAGGCGCTCGGTAAACTTTTGCCCCCGTGGAGTATTAGTGATCTGACCCGACGCACCGGTCTAGCTGCTCTGTCAGATCAAGCGTATTTAGATCGGCTGCGCAACTGGTTGCCGGAGGAAAATAAATGGTTTAGAGAGCAGCTCGTCGCTTTGGGCGCTAGGGAGGTTGGAGGCGAAGCAAACTTTGTCTTTTTCTCTCTGCCAGGTCATCCGTATTTTAGAGAAGAATTGCTGTTGGGGGAGCATCCCTTTTTGATTCGCAGTTGTGCCAATTATCCAGGATTATCGATGACAGATTACCGCGTCGCTGTGCGCCTGCGGCAAGATAACGAGGCACTTATCAATGCGATGGGACGCATTTTGCGACAAAGTGAGAAGTTGCAAAGTGAGAACGATGGAGAAAAATGTCATACACACGATTTTTCTGCGCGTACAATAGATGGTCATACCAAACAAGCTAAGAGTATTATGGTGCTAGGGACGACGTCCAATGCTGGTAAAAGTTTTGTCGCTGCAGGACTATGTCGTTTATTAACTCGCTGGGGATATAAAGTTGCACCTTTTAAAGCTCAAAATATGGCCTTGAATTCTGCCATCACTCCCGACGGTCTGGAAATAGGTCGCGCTCAAGCGGTTCAAGCCGAGGCCTGTGGCATAAAACCAACATCCGATATGAATCCAATTTTACTGAAACCGACGAGCCAGCGGGGCTCCCAGGTAATAGTCAACGGCGAGGTTTGGAAACATCTTTCAGCTCGAGATTATTATACGCATAAGGTGGATTTGTGGCCGGAAGTAAAAAAAGCCTACGATAGGTTGGCGGCGGACTTTGACATCATCGTTGTCGAAGGCGCGGGTAGTCCTGCGGAGATTAATTTGCGGGAGAATGATTTTGTCAACGCAGGGTTAGCTACGCAATTGGATATCCCTTGTATTTTGGTCGGCGATATTGATCGAGGCGGCGTATTTGCGTCACTGTATGGGACTGTTCAACTCTTGGAGTCCCACGAGCAAGACCAAATCAAAGCGTTGTTAATTAATAAATTTAGAGGCGACATTAGTATACTAGAACCGGGATGTCGTCAGATCGAGATTTTGACAGGTAAACCAATGCTTGGCTGTCTGCCGATGACCGATGTGGTGATTGAAGATGAAGATAGTTTGGCTGAGCAACTGCAAGGTGGGAGCAAACCGATTGTTCCATTTGATGGTATTGACATTGCTGTCATTCGCCTGCCCCGCCTATCCAATTTTACCGACTTTAATGTTTTTAGACATTTTCCCGACATGAGGGTGCGCTATGTATCTCGCGCCAGAGAGCTGGGGGAACCAGATTTAATAATTTTGCCTGGTACTAAGAATACAATTGAAGATTTATTGTGGTTGCGCACTTGTGGTCTTGAGGCAAAGGTGTTACAGGCTGTCGATAGAGGCGTTCCTCTCGTAGGCATTTGTGGCGGCTATCAAATGTTGGGTGATAGGTTGAGTGACCCTGAAGGTGTGGAAAGAGAGCCCGGTACTGCCGTGAGGGGACTGGGTGTACTTCGGGCAGAAACAATTTTTGCGTCTCAGAAAACGCGAGGTTTGGTAGAAGGTAAATGGGGAGATCAACCGATTACTGGCTATGAAATTCATATGGGTCAAACTCGATCAATGGATTCTTCCCAGAAAGCTCTTTTTACACTGGCTGATGGCAGAAGAGAAGGACTGATCAGTGGAAATGGGCGTGTGTATGGGACCTATCTGCACGGTTGTTTTGATGCCCCCGGTGTGGTTGAACGAGTGCGTAAAATTTTAGTAGAAAAACGCACTCAATTAGCACAAACTGCACCGCAGGCGAAAACTCTATCAATAAAAGAACTCTCAGATCACGAATCCGCTCAGTTTGATCTCGTTGCTTTTAAGGAACAGCAGTATGACCGCTTGGCGGACGAACTTGAGGCTGCACTAGACGTGGATTTATTAAAGAAGATTATCGGCATCAACTGAGTGAGTGCTGAGTTTGTGCCTTATTTCTACATTGAAGAGATTTAAATATTGTGATAAATGATAAATGCGTCGATGCCGCGATCGGGTCGACGCATCTTTCTGCCATAATTGATGAATCATCGTATTCCATGTCGTTGATTCCAAGGGCGAGCTCAAAACTTGGCACAGTTAGATATGACTTTTATAATTCAAGACCTAGCTCTGCATCAGTTCTCAAGAAATCAAAAATGAACAATTAGTTTATTCCTAAATGGCAATATTATTATATAATCCTGACCTTCGGTTGTTTTCACAGGTTAAACAATTAACTATACTAGTTATTAATAATTTAAAGGACCGAATCAATTAATGACTTCGGAGGACAAAATTATGCTAATTGCTCAAAACAGTTTCAAATCATTATTGTCGATGCATAAGTTAACTTGCCTATTAACAATTGGCAATCAAGTTCAACGAACCTTTCTATTCTAAAAATAGAGCAGGTCACATTGGACAAGACTTTGAAGAAGCATATTTAAACCCCATTAAACAGAATAATCATATCGTCGAGTTCAGATAAAAATAACTCTTACCTTAGGCAATAAGCTCTGCCGTTTTGGCAGCTGGCTAAAAACCCGGAAAGAGATTACTAAAGTGTACCACTATAGTCATTTTGTGTTGATTCACACTATTTAGGAGGCATGTGTCTTTGCAGGTTGATACGATGACAAAGCAAGAGTGGGATTTTTACTTAAACACCCTTTCGATCATTACAGCAAACTGCAGTCAATTATACGATTTGCAGGCTCACCAACTTGTGCCCAAATCTTGTGACTGTGATCGCGATAATTGCCCTTTATGCTTTTTTGAAAAAGAGAATGATGACAAGGAATCTCTGCATTTATCAGCTCTTTTACAGGCACAGCGAAGCGACGGGCTTCATGTTTATTATTGCAGTGAAGATTATATGTACTTGGCAGCAATAATTTTTGCTGGGAAAAAGAATCACATTGCCGGTTTGATTACCGGTCCATTCATCGATGAAAATTCCCGATCAAAAAATAAAATTCGTCGTGACAACACTTGTATTCTTAAATTAGACAGCAAACGTTTAGATGCGGTGAAAGTGTTCGTCAAGACTTTTGTACAGACAATCACAAAGCACATTCAAGTTAGAAAATGCTCAGAAACAATGGACGACTCGCAAGACGAACTGACAAAATGGATCGCCGAACCCAGCATTATGGAACTCACTGCCGGTTACCCGCTTGAATTAGAGGAGGAACTGCGCAGCCAAATGCAAAGGGGGAATACGGATGTTGTCATAGAAACCATAAATAAATATTTTGCTATCCTTTATTTTTCAAAAATAGAATCCTTTGACGACTTTAAATTGCAAGCCTTCGAATTGATTACGATCATTTCACAGGTGTTAATGGAAGAGAAGGGAAACAGTGAGTTGATCCTTGATTTGAATCGTCAACACAAGGTTGAATTGCAGATGATCGACGATTTCACAGTGTTTTCGACCTGGTTGGCAAAGGCCGTTCATCGCTATATCAATCTTGCCTTCAATTTAGACGACGTATATTACGATGCTGTAATGCGTGAATGTTTGCGCTATATTGAGGCACATTTCCATGAAACTATTTCTTTGGATCATTTGGCTTCCCATGTGTTTTTTAGCAAATCTTATGTAAGCAAATTGTTTCGTGAAAACGTTGGGTTGACATTTATTGCATATCTTAATAATCTGCGCGTAGAACACAGTTGTAATTTGCTCCTGACAACTCATTTGCAGATCTCTGAAATTGCCCAGCAGTGCGGTTTTGATGATCGCAGTTACTTTAGCAAAGTATTCAAACGCATCAAAGGTTTGAAACCTAGTCAATACCGCCGCTTTACTACAGCGTAAATTTAGGTTGTAATTGCCTTGCAGAGGCTTTTAATTATCCATTTTATGCTAAAAGTTAAATCAGCGTGCGGAAAAATTGAAGGAAAAATCCGACAACCAACTGAGCAATTTGATGCCATTTGGATGACTCTAATTGTTTTACGTTATCTGACTGAGAATATTGACCATCGGGTTTGACTAGCAAACTTTGATCTATAATTTCTTGACTCTTTACCTTGATTTCGTGATTTAGATCATCACTTTGAATAACCAACGCACTGGCGGTGTTTGTGTATGTGGAAGAGAGATCCCATTTATATGAGCCGACGGCGGTCAGACCGTTGTCGATTAAGAGGGCTTTAGCCCCATGTGGTTTAGCTGTTTGAATTTCGTAGATTTGTAGTCCTGTATTGATTACAGAACTGCGGTTGTAGCGATAATCTGCGCGCTTGCAGTAGGCACCGTTGGCATCCGGCGTTTGGGTGATGAGTTGCACTTTTTCGACGGAACCCATAATCTTTTCAATATCACTCAGCATATCGGGAGATAGTCCGATTGTCGGTGTCAGGATCATGACTTCCCGTTTTGCCTCGTTCATTAATCGACTTAACTGGAACCAGACATAAGGTTCTTTGTTGGCGTCATTTACAGGATTTTTAATGAGTGTAATATTGTCAGTCGCTGCTGTTTCAGTCTGGTAATTGCTCTTTTCCGATTGTAATTCAGGGTGTTCGCTGCGTGTGCTTTGCCATGTGTTGAGGGCGTTTTCTGCTGTCGATTTGGCTGCCTCGTCGTATAGTTTGTCGTTAGTAAGTCGCACAGTTTGGGTGCTGTTCCACAGGGAGATATGATAATTTTTGAGTTCGCTTATTATACTGAGGGCAGTCTGTCTGGAATCGGTTAAGCTGTTATAGATCAACACGTCCCACTGATCAGGTTTGAGGTTGGAAAAATGTTGTCCCTCGCTATACCAGGCGAGACGGTCGTCGGCGACAAGGAAGCAGTCATTCATACGGCTGTGGTAAGTCCATGGCAGCAGTGGTTGGATGGAGCGGTATTCGCTGAAACTGATTAATTCATCGGTAGCTAAGGCTTGTACACAAGTATTGTTCTCAGCCTGAACCGAGCCGTCCAGAATAATTTCCACAGCTACCCCTCGTTTGGCGGCTGCCAAGATCGCTCCAGTAAATAAAGTATTCGTGTCATTTGTTGCCAGGTCGTCAAGACAGATGAGCAAGTGTTCGTTTGCGCTGTCGATGGCATTCAAACAAGCCATATTACTAGCGTGATAGTTGTCTAAGAGGCGAATGCGGTCGGGACCATATAAACCGGAATTATTATAGAAACCAGTCGTAGAAAATCGGTTCTGCCACAGTGGGTTAAGGGTTCGGTTGCCGATATATGGACCAATTGTCCCATATATCCCATAGATTAAAACAAGACATATGATTAATAAAAGAAAGCCTGGTTTCTTTCTTTTATGAACCTCTTTGGACTGATTTTCAGTCGGTGTTTTTTTACTTGTTTTTTCATTGGTTATCTTCATACTGTCCTCAAACAATTAATTTTATCTCTCTATTATACAAGACTTTGCTAGAGTACCACTATTGTCATTTTATTACTTCTTAAAATTTTGCTGTACTCATGTTCAAGTGTTTAAGCTAGAGGTGAGAATGAATTAATATGCCCTGACTTATTGTTTTAAAAAAGGTGGCACGAGCGCGTCATGCCACCTAGAATATTATCTTTATGCCACACAAGGGAGTGACTTAATCGTCGTCTTTGCCCCAATACTGAGGATCGTCCAGTAACCATTCGTGGACAGGATCGTCTATTCTTGTCTTTTCCCAAGGATTGCCGTCTAGATGACGAATACCCCAGGTATAGCAGCAGGCATAACCTGGAGCCATGACCTGTTGATGTGTACCTTCGGTGATTATGCTGGCACCGTGGTGATGGACTTCGTGTACCTCACCATTAACCCAACTAGCACCAAAACCCATGGGTTTTTCAAAATAATAAAGATAAACTTCGGGTTGGGGATGACCATGAGGCGGGTAGCTAGACCAGCGACCAGGCAGGTTGACAACTTCGCCAAGAACCATGTTGGAGAAAGGCGCGTTCTCGTAATCGTAGCAGGTGCGCACGTCCCGTTTCATCAAATTGTTCAGTTCTCCGTCTGCACCGCGACGCCACGTGTCGGTATCGTCGGGTGTATAAAGAACCGTTTCGTATTTTTTGTCGTTGTAGGTTGCCTGAACATAAAATTCACAGTGTGCGTGAGCAGTAAGTTTGCAGGAGTCTCCAGCAGACATGAGAAGGCACCAAGGATTGTAATCGAAAGGGTTGGGGCGGTCCATCTCAACCGTTTTGCCATTGAACTCGACAGTTGCTTTACCTACAAACATGAGCCAAGAAATTTCCTTCTTGTCGCTACCAAATTCATAGGTGTCGCCATCTTCCATGATTAACATACCGACGTCCATCAACGAACCTTCACCGTCTCGGACATCGACGTTGGTATACTCGTTATAACCACGCTTTAACTCTTTATCAATGTACATGAATACCTCCTGATTTGTGGTGGATCGCCATCGACCATTGTCGGGGATTATTTTAACCGTTTTTATGATTTATAATCCAGCTCCAATAGTGAAATGCTTTCCAACCATATAAACTAACAATCTAAATATAAAATAGTACGTGAAAAATATCAAACTTTGCCTGTTTTTTAATGAATATAATTAAATTACTGCGACATATGCTAAAATTATGCGAATTATAGTACTTTTAGTTTGGACGGAAAAATATGCGACAAGATATTGACGTTAAGTTTGCTGATTGGGCCAAGGAATGGCAACAGACATTAACTGAGTTGGAAAAAAAGAATCGTTTATTTAGTACGTGGCGCAGCTTGGCTGCAGTAGCTGCCATTGCTTTAATTGTTGCGGCGGCGCTGACCCAAAGGCATCAACTTTGGTTGCCTGGACTTTTTTTTGTAGGAATATTTATTTTCTTTGTCAGCAGGCATCAAAAATTGAGACACCAGATGGAAGGTTTTCGCAAAAGACTGCAGATTTTAATGAACTACCGTCAACGAGCGGTGGGAGCGTGGAAAGGAGAAAGCGAACCAATAATAGATGTTGAGACGATTTCTGATGAAACCCTTCGCTATGTCGTCCATGACTTGGATTTGATAGGGCGTCGCTCGATTTTTAGTTATTTATGTACGGCGCACTCTCTATTTGGAAAAATTCAATTGCTTAAATGGCTGACAGGTTTCAATGGATCTTTAGAATACAATTCCGATCTAATGAATGAATTTACCGTTTCGACCATGATGTGGCGCCAAGCTGCAGTGCGCGAATTGGCTGACAATCCTAGACTATGTATTGAAGTGCAGACAGTAATGCGTGATGCAGCCGAGCAATCACCATTATTTCCAACTGAGCTGAAGGCTGGACGACAGCCGATGGTGCGCTCTGAATTGCAAAATATATTGCAGGCACTTCCCCAAGGTCTGACAACCCTTCGCGCCGTTGGCATTGGCTTATCAGCGGTTGTTATTGTGTCATTAGTCATGGCGATCGCGGGGCTGGTTGGTCCGTGGCGGATTCTATTGGCTGTCGGCGTGATCCTGCAATTATTAATTTTTACAGCCCTAAGATCTCGGTTGAATCCGTTGTTTTCTGCATTGCGGTATTTACAAAAGTATTTGGCGAGCTTGGAAACCTTAATACAATTAATCACACGAGAGTCTTGGCAGACTGATTATTTAAAAAATATATCTGACATATTTACTGAGGCTAGGGAGGCAATCGCTCGTTTGAACAAATTGAGCAAACCAGTTGCTATCCGGAACAATGGAATTATAGGTTTAATTGTCAATGGATTGTTTTCCTGGGATGTTCATATGGCGTGTTATATGGTTCGAGAGTTTAATCAGATTGATCAGGCAATCGACCAATGGTTTGGGGCGGCGGGTCAAGTGGAGGCTCTCGTTAGCCTGGCTACACCTTGTTTTACAAGAAAATTATTTTGTTGGCCCAATATTATCACCGCCGAGATGCCTCTAATTACTACAGAGGGGGTACAGCATCTCCTGATCGCTGAAGACCATGTGGTCGGAAATGATCTAAAATTAAATCCGGGAATTGATGTAATTACTGGTTCAAATATGTCGGGCAAGACCACCCTCCTGCGTACGATGGGAACGGCTTTAATATTAGCTTATGCGGGAGCGCCGATACCAGCTAAGGAGTTCACAGCTACAAAAATGAATGTCTTTACATCGATGCGGGTAGGCGATGACATTGGCCGCGGTGAGTCCACTTTTTTTGCTGAATTAAAGCGCATCCGCGGCATGATTGAGTATAGTCGCAGTGGTCAGCCATTCTTGGCTTTAATCGATGAGATTTTTAAAGGTACAAATTCGGCGGATCGCATTGTCGGTGCCCAGGCAACGTTGAGAAAGCTTGCTCATTCCCAAGGTATTGTCATGGTGTCGACCCATGATTTTGAACTTTGTGATTTAGAAGATGATCCTGAGGTCGTGGCTTCTAACCATCATTTTGTGGAAAGTTATCCCGACGGCAGGTTGGCTTTTGATTACAAAATGCGACCCGGTCGCTGTGAGACGACAAATGCCCGCTATTTGTTGCGCCTGGCTGGTATTCTCGAAGAGGAGGGCGACCATGTCTGAACAATGTAATCGACATGAAGATTTTAAAGCGATGTGGCGCGATGGATTGGCCATTGGACTGGGTTATTTGACAGTTTCCTTTGCCTTTGGATTATATGCCACTGAACACCGGTTTTCTCCTTTGGTGACTGTACTCATTTCGTTGACCAATTTATCGTCAGCCGGTCAATTTGCCGGACTTAATTTAATTTTAACTGGAGCGTCACTGGTTGAATTAGCGGCAACAATATTCTTAATTAATTTACGCTATTTTCTGATGTCTCTTTCTTTGGGGCAGCGCTTAGCGCCCGAAACGAATTTATTGCAGCGATTAATTATGGGTTACGGTGTTACCGATGAGATTTTTGCCGTTGCTGTTGCTCAGGAACGAGTAACTTTTGGTGGCTTTATGCGTCTTCTGATTTTGCCTGTAATAGGTTGGACAGGAGGCACGGCTTTAGGATTATTTATGGGTGAAGTCTTGCCGGCCTCGGTGCGCACTGCTATGGGGGTTGCCCTTTATGGTATGTTTATTGCGATTGTCTTACCTGTAGCAAGGAATAGCCGACCGGTTCTCTTTGTGGCAATCGCTGCCGCTGTTATTAGCTGCGGCATGACATTTTTGCCATATTTGAATGTTATTCCCTACGGTTGGCGAACGATTATTTGCACAGTGATTGCCGCTGCCCTCGGTGCGACGTTCGCTCCAATTCCTCCCCAAACACCGCCTCAAGATACAGGACAGCATTCCAATTCTAAAAAGACCTCCCCTACCGAAGCTCAGAGAGAGATAGGAGGGAAGGCCTTATGACAATGTCTATGGTTGTTTTGCGTGTCGCTATAATGGCAATCGTGACTTATTTATTGCGCGTAGCACCTTTTTTGTTGTTTAAGAAACCGATCAAGAATCGCTGGATGCAGTCATTTTTATACTATGTACCCTACGCTGTATTGATGGCAATGACTGTGCCCGATATGTTTCTCGGAGCGGGAAGCGTGGCGGCTGGCATTGCGGGATTTATTGTTGCTGCAATTCTCGGCTGGTGTCGAGCCAATTTGCTGACTGTTGCAATGGCAGCGTCGGCTACAGTCTGGGTCGTCAATGCAATGATTACGTCAGGTTGGTTTGTTTGATTCGCCTAAAGCATCTTTTAACAATGTTGAGATCTGTACGTTATTATGAATGTAGTAGACAAGGCTTAACCTACAGGTCTGTGCTGACTTTACATTTAGGCAGTTTAATTAGGTTGATAACATAGACCGACATAGTTTCAAAATTATATGCCCTGTAACTTTGACAGCTGCCAAATGGTCTTTATGTATCACTTAACTTTTCTAGAGCTTATAATGCCATGTCCCAGGCCATATCCCAGAACCCCATTTCTAGGCGGCAACATTTGACAAAGACGTCGGTTAAGCGCTCCAAATGAGCTGGATTTTTAAATGCATCGGCGCAGAGTTCTTCGGTCATAGCTATGATCTGTACATTTGTATTTTTAAAGTCTTTTCCTGTGTAAGTGCGAATCCATTGACCATAGAACTCATGGTCAGCCGCATCGGGATAGCGTTCCAGCAGGGTGTCTGCAATCATTTCGTAAGTCCAAGCGCAGGAAAGAATGGAGACGATCAATTCCGGCAATCCATAAATTTGTGCCACATTTAACATATATGATGTATATGTTGAATTAGCTAAAGCGGTCGGTGTGTTTTCAACTTCTTCGATTGTGATGCCCAATCGCTTCATATAGGCACGGTGAGTGTCCAGTTCTCCATTTAAAAAAGCATCCACACTAATGGCGAATTGCTGCATCATCCGTTCGCTGTCGGATTTGATGATCCCCATGGCAAAAACTTTGGTGTATTGCAGCAAATACAGGTAATCTTGAACCATATAAAATTGGAAGCGTTCCTTGTCCAATTTGCCAGAACCAATTCCGTCTACAAAGGGATGATCACAATATTTGTCCCAAATGTGTTTACCGGCGGCTAGAAGATGATCGAGAACAGGTGTTTGCTTTACTGACATTTTTAATCCTTTCTATATAAATAAATGATTCTTTATGAAGTTCGCAGCTTTTTGCAATCCTTCTTGATGATCTAATTGTCCTTTCAATAAGGGTACAGGATCTTAGAAGATCGAGTAGTTCATTCCCTTGAAGTGTAACAAAGTTTTTCAATTTATATAATTAACAATTGGTGTAGGCTAGTGCTTTGATCCGTTTGTTGTCTACAGTAACCGTGCCTTTAGATCACGACTCCATCGGGTTCTGAGACGAGTTGGTCAGCAAAATGTCTGACTTGCTCGGGACCGAGAAAAAGGATAATGTCGTCAGGACCGGCCAACGCGGATAGACGCTGAAGGATGACATCGTAGGAAGGTACAAACTCGGCACTGCCTCCGCGGCGATTGATTTCATCACTTATGAGGCGGGAGCTCATACCGAAGTCTTGCGACTCCCGATCACTATAAATTTCGTAAAATAGAGTGTGTTCGCAGGGCAGGAGAGCTTCCACATATTGTTGAAAAAATAGTTTTACTCTGCCAAATGTAAGGGGTTGATAGACAATCCAAATATGGGCTGGTTGCATCGCCTTTGCGGCATCGATGGTGGCTACAGTTGCGGCAGGGTGATGGGCGTAGTCGCTTATAACAATAGCGCCTTTATACCGTCCTTTTATGGTATAGCGACCTTCTGCTCCCGTAAAATCTTTTAAAACTTTCCGGCAAGCTGGGGCATCTGCACCATTTAAATAGGTAGCAGCGATCGCTGCTGTTGCGTTAGCCACATTATGGGTTCCCGGTATATTGAGGTGAATGTTTGACCAGAATGTGCCGTCAATGTAGATGTCAAACTGGGGGAATCCATCTTTGTAGTGCAAATTGCGCCAACATACGGTGGGGGTGTCCGGCCAATCAGCGATGTCAACTTTTTCATCGTCGGCAACAGCTATGCCTTCTCCACCATAAGTTACAAATGTGGGAAGGGCTCGTCCCATTGCGTGGCGTCGTTCTTTTATTAAGTCAACAAGTTGGGGAATAAAAGCACCACTGTGAGGTAAGATTAGGTAACCCCCGTCCCTAATTTTGTCGGTAAATATGGCAAAAGATGTAACTAATTCATCGGCATCCGCAAAAAAATCCATATGATCAAGATCAATATTTAAGATAACTGCCGTAGTAGAAATAAAGTGATGGTAACTATTCGAATACTCACAGGCCTCGGAGACTAAGAGTTTATGCGCCTCCCCCATGCGCACTGTGCTTTGTCCAAAGGCACTGAGTTCAGCTCCCAAATGGACGGTTGGGTCTGTGTTGGCTTCCATCAAAATTAATGCACACATAGCTGTAGTCGTTGTTTTACCGTGGGTTCCTGCAATATTGATAACCGTTGCATAATCTTGAGTGATCCAGCCTAGAAAAATAGCCCGTTCCACGACAGGAATATCTAGTTCTTTGGCTCTCATCAATTCGGGATTATCTGCCGGTACCGCGGCAGTATGAATAACAAGTTGGGGATTTGCCCGGTCTATTTGAACAGCATTATGACCAATGTTGACGGTTATGCCCAGTGACTCAAGATGGCGAGTGTGTTCGGAAGCCTGACGGTCGGAGCCAGTAACAGTAAAACCCAAGTGTTGAGCCATCTCAGCTAATCCGCACATACTGATTCCCCCGATGCCAATGAAATATAGATTAGCACCTTGTGGCAAATCTGATAATTGCCTAATTTTCGAAATATGATTGTTATTATACATATTTTGCTCCTTTATCCTACAGCTAAATCACGTTTATTCTAGTACAATTTTTGATAGTCGTCAGCCAAAGTGTTGTCCAAGTGACGATAATCAGTGAAACGCGTATCCCTGAAATCGCGAATCTTGATATAATAAACCTATTTGAAGAGAGCGGGAGGCTTTAAAATGAAATTATTTACAGTCGGACCAGTGGAAATGTCCCCGGAGACCCGTGCTGTCGGCAGCATGCACTTACCTTATTTTAGAACCCCTCAATTTTCCACTAAAATGCGAAACATTGAGGAACAAATTTTGCGAGCAGTGAAGGCGCCCCTCGGTGCACGCAGTGTGCTACTCACCGCTTCGGGCTCCGGTGCGATGGAGGCCGCCGTGATCAGCATCTTTCGAGCAGACGAACCTTTGCTTGTTATCAACGGAGGTACTTTCGGTCAACGATTTGCCGACATTTGTGCCCGCCATCGGATGAACTATACGGTACTCAATTTGCCGTTTGAAGAGGACTTGACAGAGGCACATCTCGCACCCTTCCGAGACAAAGGTTTTAAAGGTCTATTGATCCAAGGACACGAAACTTCAATTGGCAAAAAAATGGATTTGAAAATGGTCGGTCAGTGGTGCAAAGAAGAGGATTGTTTGTTAGTTGCAGACTGTGTCAGCGCCTTTTTAGTCGACCCTATAGATATGGCAGATATGAACATAGGTGTCTTTTTGACATCTTCTCAGAAGTCTTTGGCACTTCCACCTGGTCTAACGATCGTTGTCTGTACCCAAGAAATTGTGGAAGAACGAATATCGCCTGATGTCAGTCCTTGCTATTACCTGGATTTGTGGGCGGCTTACCACAATGCTGAGCGAGGGCAGACGCCGTTTACGCCAGCTCTTGGTATAATCTATCAATTAGAAGCACGGTTGGCAGAGATCTCCGCTGCCGGCGGTGTCGATGCGTGTATTCAAGGTAGTGAGACGTTGGCTTCTTATTTTCGGACCGAGGTGCAGCGACGGACGCCGTTTACACTGCCTCAGTTCAGTCTCTCTAATGGTCTGACACCTTTATTGACAGGGAAGGTGGACGCGTATCAGATGTTTTTGGACTTAATGAATGAGAAAGGACAGGTTTTGACTCCTTGTGGCGGTGAAAGGGCTTCAACTCTGGTCCGTGTCGGTCATATGGGTTATCTTCATAAAGAAGATTATGATGTACTTTTAGAATGTATAGAAGACTATTTGCAACATTAGTTTTAAATTAGGATTCTATCATTAGCAAATGAATTACTTCGCAGGTTACTGTCTCGATCGTTCAGCAAACAGTGGTTCAATTGAGGAGTACCTTAAACTTGGCAGACACCCTAATGAAGAGTCATTAACGTGGGTCATAGCCAGATTGTAAAAACAAAAGTAGAGATCAATTATTTATATTGATAGGATAAAGCAAGTATATAATGGCAATCCTTAGGGCTTTGGTTGGAATCGATAAGCCATCAATTTGATAAAACCTTACAACTTAGCGTACAAAGGAGGAGTTTCCGCAAACTTTCGCATGGGTTGCTGAAAATTGACGTCGGTGTGTTAAGCTTTTTCGTCAAATGCATTAATTTTCCAAACAAGGGCACTGTGCAATTAAGCGGAACAATAACTATGAAAGCAATTTTAATGGCTGCTGGCAAAGGTAGTCGCATTAGTAGACATATCGGAGAAAACCCTAAATGTACTCTGGATATTGGCGGTATTCCGCTCATTCGCAATACAGTAGAAATGCTGCTGGCGAATGATATTGAAGTAAATATGGTGGTCGGCTACGAAAAAGAAATTATCTATGACGTACTAGACGGACTGCCTGTCAAATATTATTACAACCCATTTTACGATGTTACCAATAGCATTGCATCCCTCTGGTTTGCGAAAGAGGCTTTAAATGGTGAACCTGTCATTTTAGGCAATGCCGATGTATATTGGGACAATGTGATTTTAAATACTTTACTCGCTGACGAGCGGGATCCGCTGATGTTAGCTGATTCGTCTCGTCAGGAAGAGGGTGACTATCTATTTAAATATGAAAATGAAATCTTGTTAGACCACGGAAAAGATTTAAAAAAGCCCAATATCACAGGTGAGTATGTGGGGATTGCTAAACTTTCTGGAGCAATTCAACCGATTTTTCTCGAGCGTATGGAGAAAATGATCGACACGCAACAACATAATGTATGGTGGGAGAATGTCCTCTACTCATTTATCGGCGAGAAAAATATCTTTGTAAAGGATATAAAAGGTCAATTTTGGGCCGAAGTAGATTACATTGAAGATTACTACCGCATTTTACAGTACCGCAACGTGCCTTGGCATCTTGAAGGCGGAACAAAGACTGATAACCTCTAACAGGAGGAAAAGATGAAACATCGATATGAGCAGCGCTCAAAGGGGAGCGGTTTATTAAAATTTTTTCTAGCTATTTTAGGATTAGCTGTAGGACTGTATGGTTCCCTTTACGCTTGGCTGGCCAAAACCCACTATACACCCATTGCTGTGGTCTCTGACGTGGGTGATGTGGTGGCTGAGGATATGTCGCTGTACACTGAAATTCAAAGTGGATCCCACGTCCCTGTCTACGTCGATCCAGATTTCCCAATCCAAAAAGTACCGAAAAAAGACCTGCGCGTGGACAACTATCTGATTGTCGGAACAGACTCTAGGGGGGAAGAAGTAGCCCGCACTGACTCGATGATCATCTTGTCGGTGGACCGTCGCCATCGCGTGATAAAATTGAGCTCTTTGATGCGAGATATCGAAGTTGATTTGCCGGGCAGAGAAGGTATGGGAGACAAGTTAAATGCCGCGTATGCTTTTGGTGGGATCGGTCTTTTGATCAATACTGTCAACGAGTCCTTCGATCTGGATATTCAACAATTTATGTTACTTGATTTTTGGAGTGCCGTGGACGTGGTGGACACGATGGGTGGTGTAAACATAGATATTAGAGATGACGAAGTATGGGCAGTTAATGATGTAGTATACGAGATGAATAGTTTAATGGGCAATCCAGCGGAAGCCAATCTTTTGTCAGGCGGTGGCAATCAGACACTAAATGGCACCCAGGCGATCGCTTGGGCTAGAGTTAGGGCTGTCGATTCCGATCACGAAAGGACGGGTAGACAGCGTGTTCTCATTGGCGCTATACTTCAAAAATTTTCATCGCTCAATCCACTGGACCAGATGGAGACAGCTACGGCGGTACTTGAGCAGATGGGTACAAATATGCGACCAAATAATTTACTAAGTTTAGGTTTCAGCAGTATATTGGGAACCAAAGAGTTAATGGATTACAAAGTGCCTGCCGATGAATCGATGTACACGACGGACGGGTCGAACTGGAATATTCTCCTTGACTGGGATGCCCAAGTTCCTGCTTTACACGACTTCATTTACCAGGCTGCACCTTAAATGGGTAGCAAATGATAACAACGATTTATTTTGATTTGTGAAAGAGGATATAAAATTATATGCAGTTTCACGCCATTGCCATGTCGGATCAAGGGTTGGTTCGACGCAATAACGAAGACAATTTTTACTTTAACGGGCGCATCCGCGAACGTGAGGAATTGTTAGGGACGGTATTAGAGCGCATGCCTGTGACAAATCGCAGTGCTCTCTTTGTCGTCTGCGATGGCATGGGTGGCGAAGCTCTCGGCGAAGAGGCTTCCCGTATAGGGGTGGCCGGAATTAAGGAGATCGAAGCCCTTTTAAGTCAAGATGAAGAGGCAAACTTTGAACACTTGATGTACAGCTATCTTAATTCCGCAAACGATAAGATTTGTGAGGAAATGAGGCGAAATAAAGGACTGCGAATGGGTACAACTTTTGCTGCGCTGTGGTTGCACGAAGAGACTGCTCAGACCATCAATTTGGGAGACAGCAGGGTTTATTTGATTCGCCGCGGTGTTTCTTATCAGTTGACGCGAGATCATACCCACGCCCAACGTCTCGTCGATATCGGTATTATCAATCGAGAAGAGGCCGAACAGCACCCGGAGCGGCATCGTTTGATGCAGCATTTAGGTTTGTTCCCCGAAGAACGTAGTTTAAAACCAGCCATTTCAGCTCGGTTTTGGCTGGAAAATCATGATCGTCTTTTGCTTTGTAGCGATGGTGTTACCGACATGGTCCCCACCGATAAATTGATTGCTTTAATTGAAAAATATCCCAATATTGAAGAAGCTGGCAGAAAATTAATGAAAAAAGTTTTACACAATGGGGGCAAAGACAATGTAACTTTTATTTTAATTGCCATCGATGCTGTTTCTGACGAGGCAAAACAGGGCATACGCGAAGCTACAGGTGTGTTGGCGGAACCACCTAAGTGGCCTATTAATACCGAGCTAGATGGCGACACTAAAGAACTGCCTGCCATGCCTGTCAGGACAAGTATTAAACCACTGACTTCGTCCGATCCATCCTTGATAAAAAGTGATACCAGTGTATCTACTCCATCGTCTAATTTGGTTGAGAATGATTCTCCTTCCCCTGAGGATCTAGATCGGGCTAAAGAATCCGAACTTAATTTTGATTCTGAGATGGGAGATCAGGTCCGCCCACGTCGTCGCAAGTCAAATAAACCAGAACAATTTCTGGAAGATCATGACGGAAAGACAAATGCTCAAGAAGAGGCTGACTCATTTAAAGATGAGCATCCAAATGGAGTTGGGATGCCAAGTACAACTTCCATGGATCAGATAGAAGAAGATCATTTTCTCACACCCGTTCCAGATTCAATCTATGAAACCGGTTCGGCGGAGGAAGGAGTTAATATGAAAAGACCGGATCATCCGAACAACCCGGGTATTCGTTCGCCACAAACTGAATTACAACCATTTCCTGCATCTCGTCCTGAGACGACACCCCATCAAATTAGAGCCCCAAGAATGGTTGATTATGATGGTCATGACAGCAGCTTAACCGAAGCAGACCTAGAGCGCTTCCACAGAGCCAGAGAACAGGCTAAAGTACGTCAGCAGATGGAAAGAGAATCCGGTCAAATGGCGTTTCCGGAAGAGTTGATTGATGGTCGAGACAACCCTCGTGGAAACACAGAACAAGATGACCAGGTCAAACGCTCTAGGAGGCAGAGCCGGCAGGCATCAGCTGATGACATTGCTAGACGCAAACCGCGTCACAATGTGGGGCGAGAGCGTGTTATTTTGACCGATGAGTCGCCGCGCCGGAATAATTATCCTAAGTATGACACCGATCGAGACGCAAGTTACATGGAAAGACGGCGTCGAGAACCTCACTATTATGAGTCCGCAGATGATCGTGATATGCGCGAGGTCGGTAGACGCAGTAAAGGTCGCCGCAAACGTCGCGGAGGCTTTTGGCGCAACCTAGTATTTTTCCTAATTTTTGTGGCACTTGGATTTGCTATTGGTTGGATAGTTTTGAATTTAGGTCGATTTATATAAGGACAAATTTGTGTCTATTTCACAGCGCCTAGGCAAGCTGTCTAGCCCATGGATTTTAAGTAAAAATAAATGAACGAATTAAATAGATAGATAATAAGATTAGATTAGATAATAAGAGAGGTTAATTATGCACGTGTCTTTTTCACCGCCGGATATTTCGGAAAAAGAAATTGAAGCGGTCGCAGAAGTTTTACGTTCAGGCTGGATTACGACAGGACCCAAAACGAAAGAACTGGAACGGCGTCTGGCTAGTTACATGGGTACACCTAAAGTAGTTTGCCTTCAGTCTCAGACCATTGCCGCCGAATTGACGCTGCGCGTATTGGGGATCGGTCCTGGCGATGAAGTTATTGTACCCGCATATACGTATACTGCATCGGCTAGTATTGTTGACCATGTTGGAGCGAAACTAATCTTGATAGATTCTCAACCTAATTCGCTGGAGATGGATTATGATGCCTTGGCGAGCGCTATTACCGAACGCACCAAGGCGATCATTCCTGTTGATTTAGGCGGGGTTATCTGTGATTATGAGCGCATATTTGAAATTGTCGAATCAAAAAGAAAGTTATTTAAACCTAAATCCTCACTTCAACAGGTTTTTGGTCGGGTTATTGTTATTTCCGACGCCGCCCACGCACTAGGATCAAAGCGCCTAGGCATTCCGGCGGGTCAGTGGGCGGATTTTAGTAATTTTTCTTTTCATGCAGTAAAAAATCTCACTACTGCCGAGGGAGGATGTACGACTTGGAAGGCCCATCCTGATCTTGACGATGAGGAACTGTATCGCCAATATATGCTCTTTTCCTTGCACGGACAGTCGAAGGATGCCCTGGCGAAAACCCAAAAAGGAGCTTGGGAGTATGACATTGTTATGCCCGGTTATAAAGGTAATATGACAGATATTATGGCTGCAATCGGATTGGTTCAACTAGAGCGCTATCCCCAGATGTTAATTAAGCGACAACATATCGCAGAACTCTATAATCGAGCTTTTGCCGAACTACCTCTGCAAATTCGTCCGCTCAGCGGAGCTGACTTTGAGAGTTGTCACCATCTCTATATGATTCGCCTTTCCCAACAATGCGAGGCAGTGCGTAATCAATTTATTGTCAAGATGGCCGAAAAAGGTGTGGCATGTAATGTCCACTATAAGCCGCTGCCCATGTTTACAGCGTATAAGCAATTGGGCTTCAAGATCTCCGATTTTCCCAATGCCTTTTCTTTGTATCAAAATGAAGTTACATTGCCACTGCACACCTGTTTGACCGAGGAAATGGTTGATCACGTGATCCAGTCAGTTGTTGAAACTTGCCGTGAACTTGAACTGTGAGGATTTGACGCTGTGAGAAACTGGACTGAATTGCCCGATTATATGCAAAATGAGTGCGTAAGACCTTATTACGACCAATTAAAAAGACAGCCAATCTCCCGATTTTTCAAACGTGTGATCGACTTGTTGGGTGCTCTTTGTTTGATGGTCATTCTGTCTCCTGTTATGGTAATCATTGCGATTATGATAAAAGCTGACAGTAAAGGACCAGTTTTTTATCGTCAGGAGCGCATAACACGCTATGGTAAAATTTTTCGGATCTTTAAGTTCAGGACTATGGTGACGGGCGCGGATCAGATTGGTGGTCTAATTACGGCAGATAATGATGTTCGTGTGACGGCGGTTGGTCACAAATTACGTGGTCTGCGTCTGGATGAATTGCCACAGCTGTTTAATGTTCTAGCGGGGGATATGTCATTTGTAGGGACACGCCCCGAGGTACAGCGCTATGTGGAACACTATACACCAGAAATGTATGCCACTTTGCTTTTACCTGCGGGAATTACTTCGGAAGCGAGCATTCAATTTAAAGATGAAGCGGAATTGATGGGGCTGGGAGAAGATTCTGATATGATCTACATTAAAGATATCTTGCCTCGCAAAATGGATATTAACTTGACAGCTTTAAAGAACTTTAGTTTCTGGAACGATCTTAAAACGGCGTTTCGTACAATTATAGATGTCTTTTGACTAGACAACAGTTCATAACTTTAAAGCAAAATTTAATCCCCTTTTAATTGCTTCATATGTTCAATCCTTAGAATTTATGGAATAATCAGATGGTTAATGCACCCATTAAAGGTCATACATTAAATTTATATAAATTATTAAATTTGAGGAGGCAGGTTGCGAAATGAATGTTTCGACCATACCTGATCAAGATGTAATGGACGAATTACTTAACACTACAAAAAATACAGATGACAGAGATGATCTTATGACCCAAGGTCACAAGACAACCGAAGGATCTCATTCCTCCGTTAATGGCTCTCTGGAAAATGAATTAAAACAGTTGGAGTCGATCTCTCCAATGAATCAAAATATAAGTACTGATGATGAACAGGATCTCGTCTCTATTATTATGCCTGCCTATAATTGTGGTAATTGTATCGGTGAGAGCATAGAATCTTGTCAAGCCCAGGGATGGAAAAACTGGGAACTTATCATTATGGATGACTGTTCCACTGACAACACAGCCGAAGTTGTCGCTCGCTATCAAAATGAAGATAAGCGAGTGCGCTATTTTACTCTTTCTGAGAATTCTGGCGCAGCAGTGGCGAGAACACGGGCTATGCGGATTGCAACCGGTCGCTATATCGCATTTTTAGACAGTGACGATCTGTGGCATCCTGATAAATTAGAGCGCCAAATTGCCTTTATGAAGGCAAATCAGTATGATTTCAGTTGTACCGATTATAGTTCAATAGACGAAGATGGTGAGCCCACCGGCAAAGTTATCAAGTGCAAAAAAAGGGCATCATATAACGACATACTTCTAACTTGTCCTGTTGGCAACTCCACAGTTATTTACGATGTGGAAAGCTTAGGGAAGTTTGAAGTGCCAAATATTCGTAAACGTAATGACGATGCACTTTGGTTGCAGATCTTAAAAAAGACCGAATATATATATGGTTTAAATGAGACATTAATGTTTTATCGAATTCGCGAAGCTTCGCTGTCTCGCAATAAATTTGATCTGGTAAAATATCACTGGAAACTCTATCGTGAGATCGAGCATC
Organism: Clostridiaceae bacterium; assembly: GCA_012520525.1. Lineage (GTDB taxonomy): Bacteria > Bacillota > Clostridia > Saccharofermentanales > Fastidiosipilaceae > JAAYOA01. Next base: position 24,508 of record JAAYOA010000056.1, read on the forward strand.
TATCTGTCGTCCGCTCAGTGTTTCACATTGTTTGTTGGGGATTTATAAAACTATTCGGCATTAAATGATAGTAAAGTCTTGTGCAAATAAAATTCTCGGAACAGAATGACTGTACCGAGAATTATTATTTATTATAAGTACTTGCTGCAACTGATTTCAGTAGTTGCAAATCGGTGATTCATAGAAACTTGATCTTATTCAGCTAAATTTGTAAAGTCCTTATGGTGTTGATGACGGCGCAGGAGATTACCAATCTTTGTGCGTTGGTCAATCAGACTAGAAATTGAAACATCGTGATTCATCGCATCAATTACCAAAGCGGTGTACTTTGTTATATCTACGTTGATGTACCAAGGGGCGTTTAACAACTCTGGTTCATGATAATTAGCATTTGTACACAATATTTTATCAAATATTCTCTCTTCGTATGCTTTGTTAAATTCCTCAATGCCGTTCACAAAAAGACCGAAGGTTATAATTGCGTAAATACGACCGGCGTTGTGTTCTTTTAGTTTACGAGCAGTTTCTAAGAAGGTATTTCCCGACACGATCATGTCATCGATAATCAAAATATCTCTACCCATTGGTGGGTCACCTAAAAAATGGTAATCGACAACAGGATTTTTGCCTTGTACCGACAGAGAAAAATCACGTTGACGATAGAACGTGCCTAGAGGAATTCCCAGCATTGATGAATAAAAAATCGCCCGCTTCATGCCTTTTTCGTCAGAACTGACAGCCATTGCACAATTTTCTTCTCCTTGCACGATGAGGTCAGGCACATTTCTCAAGAGTGCTTTAATCATTTGATAGGTTACGGGAAGCCCTTCGATGCTGTTGATGGGCAAGGCATTTTCGATGCCCGGGTCATGGGGGTCAAAAGTAATAATATTTTCTACACCTAAATGTTTGAGTTCGTTCAACATATAGGCACAATCCAATGATTCACGAGAGACCCGTACACTTTGGCGACTTTCATAAAGATAGGGCATGATCACATTGATCCTTCTTGCCTTACCGCTACAGGCCAAAATTACTCGAACTAAATCTTGAAAGTGATCATCGGGACTCATCGGCACTGGTTGCTCAAACAGATCATAAGTTATGGAATGATTTAAAAAATCAGTGATTAAATATAAATCATGCCCCCGTACGGTACTGTCAAGTGTCGCTTTTCCCTCTCCTGAAGCAAAACGAATGAGGTTTGCATCGATGAGGTAAGATTCCCTCATAAAGCCAGGGTTTTTATAGAGTAGTTCTGGATTTGATTCCAAGTATTGTAATCGCCGCTTATAAAGGCGACTGTTGATTCTGTTTACAAAATCAACACTGCCGGGCATTGCAATTAGAGCAACTGGCCCCACCGTTTCCATCACGTTCATGCCATATTGATCGTATGAGCTATAGTTGTAGTTATTTATCATATCTTTAGTCACCAAAACCTTTTATTTTTGCTTTTAAAAGCAAAGATCGGTGCGTTTAATGTTAATATCAGCTGTTTAATAGATTCTTAATTTTGTGGATCGAGGAAATCAATCTAGCCAGCGAAGCATCATGGTTGACGGCATCAACAATCAAGGCAACAAACTTTGAAATGTCCACATCGCAATACCAAGGGCGAGATAAAAGCTCAGGCGTGCGATAAATTAGATTTGTGCCAAATACTTTGTCGAAATCGCCGCGTTCGTAGGCGCGGTCAAACTCTTCCAATCCATTAGTAAAAAGGGCGAAGGTGACGACGCAATAGACCTTGTCGGCATTCATATCCTTCATTTTGCGAGCGATCTCCAACATAGAACCGCCACTGGAAATCATATCGTCGACGATTAAGACATTTTTGCCCTTAGCTGAACAACCTAGGAATTGGTGGGCGACAATGGGGTTGCGACCATTCTCTATGCGGGTGTAGTCTCGCCGCTTATAAAAAGTACCAAGTGGCGCACCGAGCAAAGTAGCATAATACATCGCTCTAGATATAGCTCCCTCATCGGGACTGATGACCATCATCTGATCATTATTTTCGCTCAGATTAGGCCAAGCGCGCTTTAACGCTTTGAGGATTTGATAGGTCGTTGGAATATCTTCGAATCCACTGACCGGTATGGCATTGGCCACACGAGGGTCGTGGGCATCAAAGGTAATAATATTCGCAACGCCCAAGTTATTAAGCTCGTACAGCATATAGGCACAATCTAGCGATTCGCGTTGGTTGCGCTTGTGCTGACGCCCTTCGTATAGGAAAGGCATAATAACGTTGATGCGGCGGGCTTTCCCGCTGCAGGACAGGATAATTCGCTTTAAATCTTGAAAGAGTTCATCCGGAGACATGGGTTTATTCTTGCCAAATAGCTTGTAGCTGGCGTTTCGACTCAGGATATCAGCAATGATAAAAATATCATGTCCTCGCACGGATTGGGTGATCAGAGTTTTGCCTTCGCCTGTTTGTTCCCGAATGAAATCAGTGCTTATGCGATAATTTTCCCGCAAAAAGCCAGGTCTTGTATTAATAAA
>JAAYOA010000057.1 GCA_012520525.1 Clostridiaceae bacterium
AAATAGGTGAGCATTGCAAGGCGATCATCAAACCAGAAAGAGCAAAGACCAACGTGCGAAAAAGAATATGGCGAAAATTAAAGAGATATCGGCGTTCTATTTCCCATCGATTTATTATAATTCTGGGTGTCACTTGTGCAATTTTAATATTAATTCTCCTGATTATTCTATTTCCAACGACAGAAAACGAGACTAAGGAGTTACTTGAAAAAAGTGACGGATTGTCAGAGGGGATGTTGCGAGATCAGGGAACAAGTGCTTTCCAGTCTGCGAATATGGATCAAGACCAGGATGACGAGTTGGGCATAGTGATAACCACGTTAACGAAACCGCCATCTTTAGAATCAGATTCGCATTACAACATAGATGAAGCGGTTGATCTCGAGTTAGATTACGAACAACTGGAAGATTCTGTGCCGGAGTATCCTTTGAGTGATTTTCTGGCGACGTATTTGCCCCGTTATATAGAGGAACAACAGATACCAGAGTCATGCATTGCTTTGAGTTACGAACATAGCTTAACTGGCGATACGTTTTCTTTTAGGGGCGATGAACTATACTACGCAGCAAGTACGATTAAAGTGCCGATGGTTATGTATTGCTATGATCAAGCGGCGGTGGGAAATCTTGATTTGGATGGGACGCTGACCTATAATGCTGACCTTGACTATGAGGGTGGTTCTGGTGTGCTGCAGTATGACATCAGTGACGGAGAAGCATATCCTATTACGTTGCTTCTTGATTTAGCTATAACCGAAAGCGATAACATTGCTACACAGATGATTTTTCGCTATTGGTGGGAAAAAGATGGAGCGGATATAAGTTTAAGTACCCGCCTCCACGAAACATACGGGCTTAGTTATGATTATGATGGCAATGTAACGGCCAATGAAATGCTTGCTATACTTAAACGTCTTTATGACAATCCTGAAGATAATCCCTATTACGAACACTTAATTGAGTTGATGGAACAGACGTCATTTTCGGGCTTTACAACAGCGACTCTGCCCGAGGATGCCGTCGCTGCCAAATACGGCGCATATGAGATGTTTTATAGTGATATTTCGGCCATTCATTTACCCGAAGGAGCGGGTGGAGGTTATTACTTTTTGGCCTGTTATACGAAGGACTTAGCCGATCCCGCTGGTATAATGGCAGAATTGGGTTCTGTCATTTATAACTACAATTGCGGCAGGATTAACAGCGAATAATCAGTAAATAGCCCATCACCTTAAAGGCAATGGGCTTGTAACTGTCAGTCAATGAAACTTAATAGGTCAGAATCTCCATATAGCTGCGCGCTATTGATAAGATTATACACTCGGAAAAGTGGGAGCGGCGAAGCCAAGTTCTTGAGCTTCTGATTTAATTACATCACGGCAGGTGAAGAGCAGCACCTGTCGATTCTTGTCTGTGGCGACTTTATGCAATAGTTGTAACCCGCGCGATGTTCTGGCGTCGTCAAATTGAGTAAATACGTCATCTAGAATTAGTGGTGGCATATTCTTTTCGGGGTCTACCAAAAGATCGGCGATAGCCAAGCGGAGGGCGAGATAAATCTGGTCATATGTTCCGCCACTCATATATTCAGCCTTGCGCTTCATTGAGTCACCAGCAATCTGAACCATCATCTGCATACTTTCGTCCACAGTAACCTGGTCGTAGCGATCTGCGGTGAGAAAAGCGAGGTATTCTGTTGTCATCTCTCGCAAGGGCTTGGTAAAGTAACGGCGCATATCTTCCCTAGCTTGATCAAGGGCTTCGGCTGCATAATCTAAACTGCGGATATAAGCTTCTGCTTGACTAATTTTTTGGATTGTTTCTTCTATTTCGCGGGAGATGTTTTCGGATCGTTCCACTTCCCTAAAATAAGTTTTGATATAGGCTTTTTTCTGGCTATGTTGTTGAGTGACATTATCTAATTTCTGTCGTAGCTGCTCAGTTTGATGTTCCCTGAGCTGTAGCGAACGGGATAATTGATCGGGATATGGTTCTTCGTTAATAGCTTTCTTTATCTCTGCCTCGGAGGAAGGGTAACCTTGCTCTTGGGCTTCTTTCATTCGCTCTTGCCACCGGTCGGATGGTGTGGCATCATTCGAGTTTTCTTTAAGAAGGTTATATTCTAATTTAATAGCAGACGCTTCATTTTCTAAATCTTTTATAAATGAAGACCACTTGTTTGCTCGCTGTTTTAAGTCCTCCAGCCGTTTAGAAGCATTTTCAAATGCTATCTCTGCCAACGCTGGATCGGTGACAGTGAGATCATCGGGCGGAGGTGGATCTGTAAATGATTCGCCTAGCGCCACGTGCCTGAGGTGGGGACTGAGCTGCAGATAAGTGTGCTTTCTGCAGAGTTGATTCACTTGTTCCACGAATTCGATCAAATTATCATTGAGGGCTGAACGTCGTTTGATGAATGTATCATAGCTATCATCAAAGGTACCTTTGGCAATCAAAAAGGTTTTATTTTCGCTGTCGATTTCCTCGATCCGGTTATTTAGGTTTTGCCGAGTTTCCTTAGTCAATTCTAATTCATGATTGATGCGTTCGAGTTGTTCAGTTTCTCTGTTATATTTTTGCATATAAGCTGTGAAAGCTTGGGTCGCAGCCTCATTTTGTTTTTTTGTGCGGATAGAAAAATAAATTAAAACAAGACCGAGAATAAAGCCGAGTATAGTAAATATACAGGCAAAATTGCGAATTAAGAAGATTACCAAGAATAAAATAAGTCCGAGGGCAGCCAAACCAATGCCGGAAAATAGAAGTTGCTTCACCTTTTTTTGGTCTTTAAGGCTAGGTTCTTCGGGAGCATCACCCATATTATTTAATTCTTGCTCTAACTGAGCTTTACGGGCTTGGTCAGAGCGATTTTTTTCATCTAATTCAGTGAGACTCTGGCGCAAGTTTTGCCTTTCTTGCTTTGCAGCCTCAGCGACTCTGTTTTCCTCTTCCTGTTTAGCTCGCAATTCGATTCGCTTTTTGTCTAATGCTCTTTCGTCGTCATTCATCTGTTTAATGGTGAATGCCAAAGTATCATGTTGCTTCATGATATCCTGATAATCGGTCTCGAACTGATCCAATCCTTCAACCTGATACTCACTCAACTTGTTATTGATATTTTGGGTTTGGAGGGTCAAATTCTCGTCGCGCTCTCCCAGTTTGCGCTCCCTATTTAGATTCTGGAGTAGTTGTGTGGAATCAATTAGAAAACTGGTGCGTTTTTCATTGGCGATGGACAGTCCAACTTGAGTGCGAAGTTCGCGCTGTTTGTTTTCAAGAACGCTTAATTCGGCTAACGCTTCAGCTTCGGCCCTTTCTCTTCCAATTGCCGCTTGGTGTTTATCTCTTAGCTCATTCAGCTGAGTTTTTAGGGCAGGAAGAACGGCGTACTTGCGGCTGCGATTGGTGTAGTAATATTTCTGCTCTTTTAGTATGTCATTGACTTGGTTGCTTGAGACATCAGCGGTTCCGGTGGTACTCAAGTTAGTTAAACTTTGAGTTAATCTACCACGTGCAACTTCCTTGGTATCTAGGACGAGAGCCATTTGTCGCACGTAGACGGATTGGCTAAACGAAGACTGGGGAAGACCAAAAAGATCCAAGCCGATTTCATCTTGTGCTTCATATTCGATGGTTTTTCCTGTGCCCAAATCCTGAAAACTTCGCTCATCAAAACTTCTGGTTTTACCAAAATGACTGTTGATATGATAGGTTGTTTTTTCGTTTTTTAATTCCAGCAGTCCACCCATTGTATTTTCACCCCAGGGCATGTTGCGACTGCGATTGCTGCGCCTGACATTTTTATCATTGCTGTCCATACCGTAAAGGGAAGCAAAAATAAAATCAATCAACGTACTCTTGCCCGCTTCATTGGGAGCAGCGATGACGTTGAGCTGGGAGTCGAATGACATATCAAAATTTTTCAAATTGCCAAATTGTTTAATTATGATTCGATTAATCCACATTGTATAAAATCTCCCCTGCAAATGCTTCCAATCCTATGCGAATGGCTCGCATGATATCGGCGCGTTCTATCGGTTCATCTGTAGCTTCATACTGAGTCATTAAGTTATCAATAAAGCGTCCTTGGAGGGTGTTCTCCAGCCGCAATTCAGCTAAATCAATGGGCAGTTTAAGCCTATCTTTTATTTTTATATAAGCGAATTGATCAATTAGGGCGTGAGTGATACTCTTGCTATCAAATCCCTCAGGGCACTCGCCTTGTAAGGTGATGCGGTAGGCATGACGGGCGTAATGATTTCCTGTGCGTTGTTGGGCGGCCTGGGTGATCTTACGTTGAATCATAAGGTCGCTGTCTTCTTTAAGTATGTCTACAGTTAAATCAATGAACAGACGATCCGCCGTGTTTACTGGCTTAATATTTATAATTTTGCCTTCTTCTAACTCCACCAACAAGGCATGTCTTTCGTTTTGTTCATTAAATGAAATACCTTGGGGACTACCGGGATAAAGAGCGATGGTTTTATTGTCAATGGTAGGTAGCTCAGGTAGTACAGAAGGTTTATGAATATGACCAAGGGCTAAATAACTAAATGGCAAGAGTTTGCAATGAGAATCATAAATAGGATTATAAACTTCATCTTCTCGTGAGGCGCTGGCACTTCCGGATAATAAGGTTCCATGTATCAAGCCTACTTTATTTTGGCCGACATGATCGTTTTCTGTAACGATGATTTGTCCATCTAGAGCTGTAAAAATACGAGTTACCTTTTCTGGCAGCGGCAACATGGTTTCAGACTGATATAGTGACGCAAAACTGGTACCATAGATGCTAAGGTCGAGTTCTGGAAAATCGACTCGTTCAACGGTTTCAGCTGAAAAAATATGAAATCCAGCAATATCGTTTAATTGTTCAGCATAGGCTGAAGCGGCTGTATAGGGATCGTGGTTGCCGGCTGCTAGCAAAACATAAAATGACCGTTCCCGACACAGCAATTCGGCGATTCTCTGAATTTCGCGATCTTTAATTTCATTCATTTCTATAAAATCACCGGCGATCAGTAGCAGTGAGACATCTAACTTAGTCGCCAGGTCCAACAAATTCTCAAAACTGCGCAGCAAAGTTTCGCGAAAATCTCCTGCTCTATCCTCCAATGAATTCATACGACTGCCCAAGTGCAGGTCAGCCGTATGCAAAAAGCGCACACTCATAAGTGACCTCCCGAACTTTATTTATTGTAAATATGGTTTAATAGTGAATAACTATCTATAAACTAAAGTCTATCTTTATATCAAAAATGTCAAATTATGGGGCCGTTGTAATCGACAATGCCTCCCATGTTCGAAACAACTTTAAATCCAGCTTGCAGAAAATATTGGGCAGCATAAAATGCGCGGCTACCTGTGTGGCAATACAGTAGCAAGGGTTGATCCTTCTCTAGTCCGGAATAATTTCCCAAACCAATCATATTCACAGAGAGATTAATTGCCTCGGGCAGGTGACCGCTTTGAAATTCGTCGGCCTCACGTACATCAATTATTTTGCTATTAGGCAGGAGTTTTTTGAGTCTGAAACCGTCGTCAAACGAAAGGGGAATGATCGTTGGGGTTGAGCTTATTACTTTTGTTAGAGTGGCATCGACATCGTCGCACCCTGTTCGGTCACTTTTATTTTCAATATTGTAGATACAGCCTAAGGCCAATGTTTGATCGCTCGTTGCGAGAGGCAGACACGTAATATCACTAATTTTATTGTCAGCAATTTCAGCAAAAGTGTCTAAACCGTCCTCTGTGCATCCTAAAAAAATACCAATCATTTTTACTCCTCGTTTCAATTAATATTCTCCAAATTTTATCATCAAGTTATCTGTGTAGTTATAGTACTAATATAGTATCAATTTCAAAACAATGGGAGTATAATTCAAACGAAATTATCTACCTGAAATGATTTACGAGGAGATTCTAATGAAAAAGTTAAAATTAGGCATCATTGGTGTCGGTCGTCTAGGTTATGAACACGCGAGTAATATTGCTAGTCGTGTACCCGCTGCCGAACTCGTTGCAATTTGTGACGGAAACCTGGAACGAGCTAAAGAGGTGGCTGCAGATTTAGGCGTCAAGGATGTTTACGATGATCCCCATGAAATGTGTGCCAATCCAGAAGTGGATGCCGTTGTTATCGTGACCAGCACTGCTTCCCATGTGGAGATGATTCGTATCGCCATGGAGGCTGGCAAACATGTTTTTTGTGAAAAACCATTAGCCGGCACAGTGGAAGAATGCTTGGAGGCCGAAAAAATTATCGAGGCTCATCCCGATCAAATTTTCATGTTAGGATTTATGCGCCGATTTGACCATTCTTATCAGGTTGCAAAACAAAAAATTGATAATGGTGAAATTGGCGACATTATCATGGTGCGCTGTTACTCCATAG
>JAAYOA010000006.1 GCA_012520525.1 Clostridiaceae bacterium
CACAACGTCGAGGTTTTGAGCGCAGTTATGGTCACAGAGCAGGTGCAGAAAATCTCAAACGAGTAACAGAAGCCTGCAGTATGATCGGTGTCAAGTATCTGACAGTTTATGCATTTTCAACCGAAAATTGGAAGAGACCTACCGCCGAAGTCAGTCAGCTCATGCAACTCTTTGTCGAATTTTTTCGAAAATATGATGCTGAGCTGGAGGCCAATAATATAAGACTCCGTTTTACAGGACGCATCCAAGAGTTGCCACAAGCGGTACAAGATACAATCAATGAAGCTGAAAGCGGATCTTTTGCGCGGACTGGCATGCAACTAATTATCGCGTTTAACTATGGCGGCAGACAGGAAATAATAGATGCAGCTCAAAGGATAGCTGCAGCAGTTGAAGCAGGCAAAATCAGTGCTAATGAAGTAGATGAAGCGCTTGTTACTAAGCATTTATACATGCCCGATGTACCTGATCCGGACTTAATTATCCGCTCAAGCGGAGAAATGAGAATATCCAATTTTTTACTTTGGGAATCAGCATATGCTGAGTTTTGGGTATCCGATGTTTTGTGGCCTGATTTTGATCGTGCAACTTTATATAAAGCATTGTACGACTTCAATGGACGGGAGCGACGGTTTGGTGGAGTATAGATATGAAAAATAAAAGAGTAATAACGGGTACTGTTTTTGCAGTTGTTGTGGCAGCATTTATTCTGCCGGCAGCAGCAGTTCCTTGGTTAACAGCGATATTTTTAACCGTGGTAGCACTGATCTGTGCTTTGGAATACACAATGGCGCTTAAACGTCGTTTTGGTCGCCTTTCTTTTGGCATGACTCTGGTTGGAACTCTGATGATGTTAACACCTCTAATTGCTTGGTTAGGATATCGAAGTCTCCGCCCTGACTGGGTATTGATCACTCGCAACAGTAATCCAATCGATGAATTCTGGCAGACGGATATGATTTGGTTGATATTCATTGGTCTAGGTTCATTTGCATTAATAGCTATGATCTATGCCCTCGGTGCAATGATTTACCAAGCATTAAAGAATGGTCCTAAGTCCCTGCCTACTGCTTTTATTTCTCTATCCGTTATCCCTTACATTGCGTTCCCATTTGCCTGTGCACTGTTATTTCTGTTTGCCATTCCTAACGGTTTCCGTTGGTTGATCTTGGCATTTGTAGCACCAACAATTACAGATGTCTCAGCCTATTACACCGGTATTTATTTTGGCAAGAGGCGATTTTTAGGTGAAATCAGTCCCAATAACACCCTTGAAGGCACTATCGGTGGAGTAATAGGTTGTACAGTTTTTTCCCTATTATTTTTTACAATATTCTTGCGCGGTGCAGCGCCTTTGAGATCCGACGTCGCCGGTTTTATTTTATATGGTCTGCTGGCAGGAATTTTGCTAGGTTTTGTCACACAGCTAGGTGATTGGCTCGCTTCTGCAGTGAAACGTTTCGCTGGTCGTAAGGACTTCAGTCGATTGTTACCCGGTCACGGTGGTCTTTTAGATCGATTTGACAGTATTATCTTTAGTTTTCCTATGACATTAGTCGTCGCTATTTTATATTCAATATTTTAAGGAATTAAAATGATTAAATCCCTTGCCTTACTAGGTTCTACGGGTTCAATCGGCACCCAAACGCTGGCTGTTTGCCAAGCCTTTAACATAGATGTGAAGGGGCTCGCTGCAGGGAGCAACGCCGTGGAACTCTTTGAACAAATAAAGATTTTCCGCCCTCTAGTAGCAGCTTTAGCCGATGAAGAAGAAGCCTTGCGTCTACGCACTTGGGTTAAAGCCGCAGGACTAAAAACAGAGATATTAGCTGGTGATGAGTCAATTTGTGATTTGGCTCGTGAAATTGAAGCTGAAATGGTGGTCTGTGCTATGGTAGGCATGGCTGGACTGGCACCTGCGATCGCTGCATTAGAAGGGGATCACGAGATTGCCCTCGCTAATAAAGAAACCTTGGTGGCAGGTGGTGACTTTGTTATGTCTCTAGCTGCACAGAAGGGACGTCTCATTCGACCTATCGACAGTGAACATTCAGCTATTTGGCAGTGTATAGGCACAGGTGGTGAAAAGCGCCTTGAGCGCATATGGCTGACAGCCTCTGGCGGACCCTTTAGAGGTTATACAAAAGAACAATTGAAGACAGTAAACTCAGCGGCTGCATTGCGCCATCCGACGTGGACAATGGGTCCAAAGATCACAGTGGACTCAGCCACTTTGATGAATAAAGGTCTGGAACTTATCGAGGCCTGTCATTTATTTTCAGTTAGTGAATCAAAAGTAAATATTATTGTACATCCGCAAAGTATTATTCATTCTATGGTAGAGTGGGTGGACGGATCAGTTATTGCTCAACTTGGTGCAACGGATATGACGTTGCCAATCCAATTGGCATTAACATGGCCCGATCGCCGACCCGGTGTGGCGCGCCGCTTTAATCCGTTCGCAGAAGGCATGTCCACATTGACGATGGAACCGCCGGATGAGGACACCTTTGAATGTCTGAGACTAGCTAGAGAAGCTTATCGTCAAGGTAACGGATTACCCGCGGTGTTGAACGCTGCTAATGAAGTAGCAGTTGCTGCTTTTTTAGAGGATAAAATAAGTTTTCTCGGTATACCTGAACTCATCGAGCGAACTCTCGACCACTTTGCTAGTCATAAACTTGACTGTCAAACAGTAGCAGCCATCTATGAGCTTGACCGAGAGGCCCGAATAAAAGCATTGGAACTAATGAATAGGAGCTAATTGATGATAGGCAGTATCGGTGGCATTCTCATTGCCCTGATTCTAATTGGCATCATGGCCACTTTGCATGAATTAGGTCATTATCTAGTCGGACGTCGATTAGGATTTAAAATAAACACATTTCAGATTTTTGTCGGTCCCAAACTCGTTGAATGGGAGCGTAACGATATCACATATAAGATTTGCCTGCTTCCTTTAGGAGCTGCCGTTCACTTTGACGGAGAATTTATCACAGGAGAAGATGATAATTCTGACGTAACTATTAACGATGATCCGGGAGCATTTGTCAATCGACCCAAGTGGGCGCGAGCTTCTGTCTTATTAGCAGGACCTTTCACTAACATCCTCAGCGGAGTTCTGGCGATGTTCATTTGTTTTACAATTGTTGGCTACCGATTACCTATCATCTCCGAGATTGGTCAGAATTCTCAGGCGGCCACAGCCGGTTTCCAAGTTGAGGACGAAATTGTTGCCGTAGATGGAAAGAATATTCATACAGATTTGGACTTTTCAGCGGCTTTGATGTTTAAACCTCAATTAACCCCTTCAGTTGTTACTGTAAAAAGGGACGGCAAGAATGTGGATCTTAAACTTGTTCCCGAAGTTGTCAAGCGACCTATGTTGGGAATTAGCATGACACCTACAAGTGATGGTCTAGCAGAAGTTGTTCTAGTAGATGAAAATTCAAATCAAGGCAATCCTGTTTTAGCCGTCGGCGACGTGGTTACCCATATCGGTGGGATACCTGTATCTGTCGAAAATATCGGAACTGTGTTAGAGCAACAGGCACAGGATCAAGTTGAGTTAACAGTCCTTCGCGAAGATAAAGAGGTAAATGTAGTTTCAAAGTTGTCATTAATTGAGACTGTCAATCCTCTAGGCATCCAGTTGACTAGAAGTACAAACTTATGGCGAGGTATACCTTATTCATTCCAATATAGTTGGTCGGTATTGCGAACGACAGGGCAAGGGCTCGTTCAACTTATTGCAGGTAAATTAGCACCCCAAGATGCGTTAGCTGGACCAGTGGGTATAGTTACCATGATATCTGGAGTTGTCACTGATACAAAAGTTTCTGTAGCCGACAAAGTTGTAGAGCTGCTTCAACTTTTTGCCCTTATTTCTCTCAGCATCGGTTTCACCAACTTATTGCCAATACCGTTGCTGGATGGCAACCAATTACTGTTATTAATCGTTGAAGGGATACGCGGCAAGCGTTTGTCTTATAAAGCCCAATCACTTATTTCAGTCATCGGCGTCATTCTCCTCTTGGGCTTATTTGGCATGGCACTTTTTTTCGATTTGTCCCGTCTGTTACAATGATTTCTACGGGCTACTGTGACGGAAAAGAAGACATGATCAACAAGTTAAACATTATGACCTCTTTTTAGTCACTTTCCGAATTTACTTTGTTTAAATTTAATTGATTATTTTAGACGCAAAAGGCAATTCGTGCTGTATGATTGTACAAAGGAGGTAAGCATGTCTCAGTATTTGTTTCCTAGACGTCAATGTGCAGGTGTGCGAGTGGGTGAACTTGTCATTGGTGACGGAGCACCAATCGCTGTACAATCCATGAATAATACAGACACGCGGGATGTAGCCGCAACCTTGGCTCAGATTGTGGAACTCCATAAAGCGGGTTGCGATATCACAAGAGTTGCTGTCTTAAACGAAGATGCAGCAGTTGCTCTTAAAGAAATTTGTCAAAAATCACCTCTACCAGTAGTAGCGGACATTCACTTTGACTATCGCCTTGCTTTAGCTGCCATAAAAAATGGAGCGGCGAAAATACGCATTAATCCCGGTAATATTGGCGGAGCAGATCGATTGCGGCAAGTCGTGACTGCGGCAAAAGAGAGACAAGTCGCCATCAGGGTAGGTGTTAACTCAGGTTCGCTTCAGAAAGAATTAATCGAAAAGTATCACGGCGTCACTCCCGAGGCATTAGCAGAGAGCGGCTTAAAAGCTGTTTCCCTAGTAGAGTCTTGTGATTATGACCAGATCGTTCTGTCCGTTAAGGCCAGTGATCCGGCACTCACAATAGCAGTTTACCGTCTCATTGCAGACCGCTGCAATTATCCCCTGCACCTAGGAGTTACCGAGGCCGGTACACCAGGAACGGGAAGTATTCGTTCAGCTGTCGGCATAGGCACACTTTTGGCTGAAGGGATCGGAGACACCATTCGTGTTTCATTGACAGGTGATCCCGTTGCTGAAATTAAGGCTGCCAAAATTATTCTTAATTCTCTGGGGCTAAAGCAAACTGGTCCCACATTAATTTCCTGTCCCACCTGCGGGCGAACCCAAGTTGATCTCGTCGATGTGGCTGCCGAGATAGAAGATCGTTTAACCCATTTATCGTACCCTATTAAAGTAGCTGTCATGGGTTGTGCCGTCAACGGACCCGGCGAAGCACGGGATGCTGATGTTGGCATCGCCGGCGGCAATGGACGATTTTTAATCTTTGCTGAGGGCAAACCTCTGTATCAGGTTGAAGAACATGAGGCGGTGAACGCTCTCATGGCTATAATAGATAAATTACATCAGGAAGGACGATTTTAAAATGAATCCTCCTTTGCAACAAAATCAACGGACACTTAATAAGTTGCTCTCTAAATACACAGGCGACAGAACAGCGTGCTGTCCTTCTTTAACGCGTATAGGATTAGATACCGCACACCTCTTGGGTGTTAAAGTCAATGGTGATGGCATCGTCAAACTGTGTTTAGGCATTGATCTTTTACCTGAAGCAGAGGCATTGTCGGCGGCCGAAGACGAGGTAGCTCAGTTGTTGGGTGCCAATCAAGTCCAATTTTGTTTTAAAAACCTAGGGTTAGGTGGAGACATAGGGAACGCAACCGAATTAACCGATGATATTTCTATTCGTGAAAAACAGTCGGAAGCTGTATCTATAGCAAATGAAGCTTTGAGACTGATCCCCTGGCTTCTTGATGATTGGGCAATCCAACACGGTTTTGCTGCTGTAATTTTAAAAAATAGTAAAATGAGTGCTTCTGCTGATGGTTTGACGGTCCAATTGCCGGAACCTTTGCGAGAAACCATGAGTCACGTCATTGCCCAGTCCATGGAACGTTTCTTTTACCAACGTGCTGGACTTGAAGTAAGTATTAACATCATCGGAGAAGAACATGATGTGGCTAATGCTGCAGCTACGATGGAGCAACGCATGTTGGCGAAAGTCAGGAAGCTACAAAAATCTAAAGCGGCGTCTTTAAATGAAGGCACCGACTTTTCTAGCGATGCTGTTCCGCCGTGGGATGTTCCTTTACCGGGGGAAGAAGGTGCTCGGCCCGCTTACAAGAAACAGACACCTAAATATAAGCGCAAGACCGAGGTCATTTATGGACGGGTCAACGAGAATTTACAACCGGTGGGACTGTCAGAATTAACCATTGAGACTGGTTCGGCGCGCTTTATAGGTCAAGTTGTCAATCTTGAGACTAAACTTGTTAGCCAAGGTCAAAAAGTCTTATTTAAATTTGATGTATTTGGCAGCGACGGCGCCATCGCCTGCAGGTTGTTTATTAAACCTGAAGAAGCGATGAAACTGGAACCCATTTTAAAGGAACAGCCTTGGTGTGGTTTTGATGGAGAAGTGGCCTATAATAATTTTGATCGCGACATCACTGCCACAATTAGAGGCATAGAACCAGCTGAAGCGCCTAAATCAAGACAGGACAATACCCCAACCGCTGACAAGAGGGTGGAGCTCCACTGTCACACCCGTATGAGCAGCCAGGACGCCATGTGCAGTGCTAAGGATATGGTTAATTTAGCTGCACGATTTGGTCATCCCGCCGTTGCTATTACCGATCATGGTGTAGTTCAGTCATTTCCAGAAGCCGCAGAAACAGTCGCAAAGATTAAAGGATCAGGTCAAACATTTAAACTGATTTATGGCATGGAAGGTTACTTGGTTGACGACGGTCCTGTGTGTGTATATGGCTGTGTTCCTCCGCCGCCTTCGGTAGATCAGTTCGTCGCTCTTGATCTGGAGACAACTGGTCTAGATCCCAATACTGATCGAATCATTGAAGTGGGCGCGATCCGCTTTCGACGGGGGCAAGACGGCAACTTTCAGCCTGACCATAAGGACATATTTAAGACATTCGTCAATCCCCAAGTGTCCCTTAACGAAAAGATTCAAAAACTCACTGGGATCACTGACTTTGATTTAATTGGTGCGCCGGATGCGTTTACTGTTATGCAGGATCTTAAAGCATTTATCGGCGCTGACCTAATTGTCGGACATAATGTCTTGTTTGATCTAAATTTCATGCGCCACGAGGGATTTCGTACAGTTGCAGAAAATGATCCCAGGATTCATTTTAACCCCTTGTCAATTGACACCGTTCCCTTAGCTCGCCATGTTCTGCCTGAACTAAAGCGCCATCGTCTCAATGATGTGGCAAAAGCCCTGAGTGTTCCTTTGGAAAGCCATCACCGCGCCCTCGATGATGCTGTCTGTGCAGGTTCTATTTTTGCAAGCCTCTATCGA
>JAAYOA010000058.1 GCA_012520525.1 Clostridiaceae bacterium
ATCTGATGTGTCCACCTCCCGGTAGGGGTATTGTAGCAATTCGTGTTCTAGAACGACGGCGGGGACTTATAAATAAAATAAAAAATAAACTAGATAGTCCTTCCAGTCGTGCGTGTTATGCTGTCGAACAAGCTATTTTTGATGCTCTGGGCAGACCATTCGATGCGCCGGTTGGCATCCATTGCGAAGAGGCTGAGGATGTTCTATTTTTGCGGGCGGTCAATGGACTTGCTGATCAGACAAATCCGTTGTCTGTTGCTGGTGCAGTAGGTCCTCCTTTCTCCCTGATACCAAGTCCCGAACGGGTTCTGATGTATGTGCAAAGTTTGACAGGCATGGCCATTTTGATTGGCAATGCAAAAGAACGTTGGCTGACAGAATATAGTAAAGCTTGCATTCAACAGGCTGATACCATTATTGTAGATTCTCCACGATGTGAGAGCGTGCAATTGTATAAACAAGATGAAGCGGAGTGGATTCATTTAAATAACGATGACACTATCAAGCTTTCAGGCAAAGACGGTGAAGACAAGGCTATTAATTTAATGTTGAAAAAGGTTCGGTCAGGTCGCCGGGTTGCCCGCTTATTTGCTGATAACATTGATTTTTTTGACAAAGGATATAAAGAGGCGGATGTCTTGTCTGCTACTGGGATTCGCTATGAGTTGGTGCCGGGAGTGTCCGAACTTTCAGCAGTTCTGACGATTCTGGGTGTATCCCCATTTCAAAAATCCGGTCAGTTCATACATATTATTGACGGAAGAGATCAAGTTAAGGCAGAAAAAGCACTAGCTGACATGGACATAAAGGACATGTATTGTGTCTTCAATGCCACCCTTTCTTTGCCAAATATTGTCGCTGCGCTAAAGCGTAATCCTTTTATTGATGACTTACCGGCGGTTATGGTCAGCGATGCTGGTACATTTGAACAGAAGTTGATTCGTGGAAAGCTTTCAGAAATGCCCCAGTTAAGTGTGGCTGCCAATATTCCACTGCACGGGATGCTTTTATTTGGTGAGAGTTTCCGACCGGGCACGGCTCTTGACTGGTGGCCGCCGCGAGGTCCTCTATCTGGCAAACGCGTCGGAGTTGTGGCTGCTAAATTGACGGAAGAAAAGAGACATATTATTAACCAAAGTATAACAACCTTGGGCGGTACGCCATATCTATTAGAAGGTATGTATACCCGTATGGATGATGATCTCGCTAAAAATATGGACAGACGTTTGAGTAATTTATTTGAAAAGCGACTTGACGCCAGAGGTGTAATTTGGATCGCTCTGCTCAGTGTCAATGGAGCAAAATCATTAGTTGCGTCACTCCAGCGTCAACGTGTGGATTTTCGATCTCTCGGCAAGGTACGCTTTGCAGTTCTAAATACTGCGATTGCCGCTCAATTAGAAAGTTCAGGCTTAGCTGCAGATTATATTGCCGAACGAGGTGATAGTCGCAATTTAGGTGAATGGCTGCTGAAGAAATTAAATTCAAGGGATCAATTGGTTGTTGTGCGAGGTGGTAGACAGACGTCTGTTTTGACCATGTTGTTCCAAATGGCCAATTTATCTTATATTGATATCAGAGGATATGAAACTGTTCCTATACAAATGGACCGGATGAGATTAGTCAATATGCTATCCGAAGTTGATTTACTCATTTTTACAACATCGGCAAGCGTAGAAACTTTTTTGAGAACACTTCTGGAAAATGGCATCGATGTAGAAGAATTGATGCGGCGACAGATTGCACTAATTGCCCAAGGGTCAATTACGGCGGAAGCTTTAGAAAAACATGGACTTGAAGTTACTGGTGCTTCTAAAGATGGCTCGATAACAGAATTAATTAATTACCTATCCAGTTATAACCATAGCAACGGATAAAACTCAAGATTGACTGTAGTCTACCATTTGTATTGTTTGCCCATTATCCGCTAGCGGAAAGGCACGAAGAAGTGAAGATGATTATGTAAGTGGAAGTATTTGATCAAAGGCTGTAATTATTATGGATCACCAACTAATATCATTGCCTCGCGTTTTATTGACAGGTATGGATAAAGATGACGGTCAAAATCTTGTCATCCAGGGATTGACCGGTGTTTTTGTCAATGCCGGAAGACTTTTTACAACTTGGCTTGCAGGTTCAGACAATCGTCAAGCGGGTCTCTATGAACATATCAGTGGTCGCATCACTCGTAATCTTGACAGTTGGATTTTAGATGACCGATCTTTGGGGTTTTTATTACATCGCAATGGATCTGATGGTTCTCTTTCGCTCTTTCATTCACCGAATGGATACTACGCAGGCTGGTTAGCAGAGCCGACGGCTTTGCCTCTTGGCAGCCCTGCAGAACTGGCAGAAAAACTGGATCTGCCGACAATTGTAGTGATCGATGGTTCTCGCCTTTCCAATAGCATAATTCCACGCTTGAATGGTATGCAGCAAATGGCAGGTCCCGGTCGCTTTAAAGGATTTATTATATGCTATACCGATGAGGAAAAATATAAAAAATGGGCGCCAGTCATCACAGCGGGCACTAATTTAATGGCACTGGGATTTTTGTCTGTACCAAAGGATGATCGGCGTCGACCTATTCATTTGATAATGCCTCCGGGGGAGAACTGGTCGTTGACCACAGGCAATTGGGTGCGGGCTTTTAATGAGCAAGTGACCCAGTTTGCTTCTTTGGCAGCGCGGGATATAAAAATTGATTCAATTGTCTCAATTGCTAACAGTGCAAAGCCCCTTGTCGTTACACCGCCGGTGGGTTTTATGCAACAAATGATGGAGGTCAGCCGACTGGAGTCTTTTAGGTTAGGTGTGCCCCAAGATGCAGCGTTCCATATCTATGATCCTGATAACTTAGATTTGTTACGGGATATGGGAGCCGAACTTGTTTCATTTAGTCCATTGAAGGATCGCCAGTTGCCACCGGATATAGACGGTTTGTATTTTGGTGGTGGTCATCCCGAACTTTTAGCTAGAGAATTACATGCCAATTTTGCTCTGCGGGATACAATTATCGATGGGATCAATGATGGTATGCCACTGCTAGCAGAAAGTGAAAGTATTTTTTATTTTGCTAGAAGACTTGAGGCGGGTCGAGAGGGTATGTTTCCCATGTTGGGGTTGATTCCAGGAGATGGTGTGACCCGGTATCAAGATAGAAGTCCCCGTTATGTCCAGTTGACAGCGGAGCAAAGTGGGTTACTAGGTAAGCGCGGTACAACGATCAAAGCCAGTTTGCCCCAACGGCTTAGATTGACCGAATCGGGTCGAAGTTTCCGCATCAAAGATCAGAGCGGCGAAGTATATAGAGATATATTTATGAGCAAGACAGTTTGTTTTTCTCAGCCTTCTTTGCACTTTTATAGCAATGTTGATTTTGCAGAAAACTTTGTAAGAGCTTGCGTTGCCTATGCCGAAAAACGTCGGGCACGGGGGCCATCGCTTAATACTTGGTCGTTTTAGTCGGCTGTGATCATTTTTAACCTGTTAACTGCATTGTGATTAATAAGATATTTTATTCAAATAGCGAAAACAAGTCTTCTTTAGTCAGATGGGCGAGGGGGTTTTGATTTGCTTGAATGACTGAGTGAATGAGATCACTCTTTTTTTCTTTTAGTTTAAGAATTTTTTCCTCAATTGAATTGCGGGCAATAAGACGAAATATCTGTACGATATTTTGTTGTCCGATGCGATGAGCTCGATCTGTTGCCTGTTGTTCGACGGCGGGATTCCACCACGGATCAAAGTGAATGACTACATCGGCACCCGTTAGATTCAGACCCGTTCCGCCAGCTCGCAAAGATATCAGAAATAGTTTGCCTTCGCCGGCGTTAAAGCGATCTACTTGCTCCATGCGATCCTGGGAAGAGACGGATCCATCGATGTAGAAAGGGGCGTTGCCGAGGCTCAGTTGTTCTTCGCGAATGATGTTTAACATGGTAGTAAATTGAGAAAACAGGAGAATCCTATGATTGTCAGCAAACAGTTGTTCCAAAAGATCATTGAGGGCATCCAACTTACCACTTGAACCATCATAATTTTCAATGAACATACTTGGATGACAACATATTTGGCGAAGTCGAGTTATCAGGGATAAAATTTCAATTTTATGTCTGTTTGGATCACCTTCGTTGATCATTTCGGTGAAGGATTGTTTTGCTTGGGCTAAATAGGCTCTGTATAAGTCATTTTGCTCGGGTGTCATTTCACAGAGCAATTGGGTTTCAATTTTATCAGGTAATTCTTTAAGCACATCTTTTTTCAACCGTCGCATGATAAACGGTGAAATGAGATATTTGAGTGATTCCATTGCCTGCTTGCTGCCATCGCGCAAAATCGGCTGTTCAAACTGATTTTGAAAGACTTTGTGTTTAAATAAGTAACCTGGCATTAAGAAGTCAAATATGGACCAGAGTTCAGAGAGGGTATTTTCGATCGGTGTACCCGTCAGAGCAAAGCGGCGTTTGGCCGGGATTTGTTTGACGGCTCGAGCTGTTTGAGTTAGAGGATTTTTAATTGCCTGAGCCTCGTCCAAAATACAGACACCAAAATTCATTTGTTTTAATTCTTTGATATCCTGCCTGGCCACGGCATAAGACATGACTAGGAGATCGTAGTTGGTAGCATCACTGTATAACTTAAGCCTGTTTTCCTTGGTTCCATCGACGACAGTAACGTTGAGATCAGGGGTAAAATTGATCGCTTCGCTCTGCCAATTATAAATTAGAGATGTGGGTGCGATGACCAGTGAGGTACAGGTTTGTTGTTGTTTAAAGTAACTTAAAAAGGCCAATGACTGCAAAGTTTTACCGAGTCCCATTTCATCTGCTAAAATACCGCCGAAACCATAGTGATTGAGTGAACAGAGCCACCTGAAACCAGTCCTTTGATAGGATCTGAGATTGGCTTGAACAGAAGTGGGCACGTCAAATTTTAACTTGTCCGGATCGGTCAAGTCATTCATTAGTTGCTTGGTGTTGATATCTGCCGAAAAATTTTTGTTGCCAACATCTAATAGATCAAAAATAGCCGGTACCCGGTAGGTTGACATATATAGCTTTTCGTCTTCCCAATCTCCACCCCATTGATTAATTGTTTCGATCTGTTGCCACGAGGCCAGGACGTCCGGTGAACTCGCGAGATCTATAAATGTCCCTCTTTTGAGACGGGTAAAGCGTCTTTTTTCCCTATAAGCTTGTAAAATAGATTGAATGTCCTCGCTGTCCAAGTCTTCTGCCTGAACATCGATGGACAACACATCGCTGTGATCATTTATTTGGATATGACCTTTTAAAGTGGGCACGTTGCGAACTTTTATCTGTTTAAATCGATCCGAATAGTAGACCGCTACATTTTCGCTGAGGGTTGGCAGTACATACTTTAAGAAATTAAAAATCTGTCGGTCGCCAGTCAGGAAATATAACCCTTTTTCGAGTTGGTTTTGTATTTTTTTAGAACGCTTAATTTTCAGTGGCGGTTCTTCACAGAATCCATTATTAATTAGGAGATTGAGGGCACGCTTTTCAGTAGGTAGATCACGAACTAACCACTTTTCCGTACTATCTATATAGGTCGGTTGGGGAGGATTCATGTCAGAATGGGGATTTATGACCATATTATGGTAGTGGAATTCCAGTTTTGCAGTGACACTTCCTTGTACTTGATCTAACCAGAGGATAGTTTCTGGATCAGCTGCAATTAGACGTTTTTCTAAATTAGGTGTCAGTCGAAAAAGGTGATCTTTTCCGAGGGTTGGCCACAGCAGGTTTAGCAGATAATTTACTTCATTTTCTGCAAAGATCAAGGGATTTTGTTCATGAATAGCTCCTATAGCACTAAACATTGCCCTTAAAGGGGGGTTGTTCGGCGTCAAGTAAACAGCTCTTTTGTACATTAACATTGAACTATCATTTGCTAAAAGTCGCACGTCGTAACCTTGTTTTGTCCAGGTCGTCGCCCGACAGATCGCCACATCTTCGTCGGTAGAGATTTCTTTTGCCTTGATTGTATAAATAGGAACATTGGGATAATTGGCTTCTTCCCATACATCCTCCGCTAACTCAAAGAAAATTGGTGGCCAGTCTTCAAGGATTTGAAATGATCCATCTATATTGTTATCACTCAAAGTACATATTTCGTTGGTCTGATCAGGCATTGAAACAAGCAGATTTAACTTGTTTTCTGTTTCTAAACAAAGTTGAAAGAATTGATAGAGTCTAGCGCTGTTTAAGATTAATTTATCGCTCTTAAATATGGTCGATGTCGGTTGCCAACTATAAGGCGTCTTTTCTCTGTCGTTATAGTACAGAAAACGCAGCCAATCTACTAAAGCCTGGGATGCTGGATCAAAGTGGAAGTTTTGACGCTTATAATTAAGAGCTTTACCAAAGTATAAGGTCGTGTTTTGATCGATCGCTTCGAGTAAATTTTCGATGCTGCGTACCTTATACAAGTGACTAAGTGTGCCGATGCGCAACTTTAATACCGCCATTTCTGAACCATAGGCGGGCAGATTTAAGGAGGCCTCTAGAGTCAGTTCTCTGTCTGAAGCCGTTGCATTGAGGTTATCATTAAGATTCTCGGATGCTATCTTATTGTTTATGCCATGATGGACAATACCTTGTAAACGACGCAATGTGCCGATGGAATGTTCATGCAGTCCACGCAATGTGCCAGATATATTGGTCGACATCAAAGAGGGAGATGTCGATATGTTAAATGACCATTGAGTTTCATTCTGATCAGTGGATTTAGGCGTTTCTAACTGATCGTTTTCTGGAATGATAGAAACAATCGAGTCATCTTCTTCAGCTTCAGTGTAAGAAGATTTATAATTTAAAGACTCTTTGGCGGGCTCAAATTTTTTTTTTGCCAGGATTGATTTCTGTACTCTCGGCTAGCAACATCGAGGCAACAAGGTGGGAGCAACAACCGACAAATTGTTTAAAATCATCACAACTGCAGGACGCGTGGATTGGACGACCTTGTTTATTTACCGTTATAGTGGTAATTGCGTCGCCAGTTTCTGGATCATAAATACGCGCTTGATATTGTTTTTTTGCAGCATCATAGATCATTTCTCGGATGTATCCATCGGTGAAAAATTGTCTGCCCTCGGCATAAGCCTTGCCATTTGTGGCAAGTTCCTGTATTTCGTTGAGTTTAATGTTGAGTATCACAGTGACCTCGTTTGCTTATACCAAAGCATATGTAGAAATGATTGCTTCGGATATTTTCTGCACTTAACATATTATTATAACATGAACTTAAATCTTTAAAGATTGAAGGTCTTCGCAGAACGGCTGGATTTCTTAGTTAGTGAATGAATAAATTTTTGCAAATTAGTTCTTTTAATTTGTTGTTAAAAAAATATATGATAAAATGCCTATTATACAAGACGGATTAAATAATGAGGAATAATCTTAATTCTTCAAAATACCCTTAAAAAGGAGGAGAAATTTAATGTTTGTTGAAGAAATCATTGGCGCTTTTACCGGACAGAATAAAAGAGATCGCCATCGCCAAGTTGCTATCGGCACAATTTTAGGTCTGTTAACAGGTGCAGCTGCCGGTATATTACTCGCTCCTCAATCAGGCAAAGAGACACGTGAAGACATTTGTGAAACGGTCAATAAAGGTGCCACGATTGTACGCGATAAAGCTCAAGAAGCATATGAGATTACCAAAGACACAGCTAAAGACGTCGGCAGCCAAGTTCGCAACTGGGGCAAAGATGTAAAAGATCGTATTGACGAAGCCACATCTGAGAAGGCTAGAGCTTCTCGCGCAGCCGCCCGTGACGCTCGCATGGAAGCTCGCGCGGCCAAAAGACATGGCGGACGTGCTGTTTCCGAAGCTGTAGAGAGTGCAAAAGAAGCTGGTGAGGCAGTTAAAGATGGCGTAGAAGCCGGTGCTGAAGCAGTCCAAGAAAGTGTTGAAGAGGCAAAGGAATAATCCAACTTCCCCACGAAGCAGCTAAAATAATAGGAGGTGGATTGTGATTATTCCAATTAATGGTGCCGCAATGGTAGATGTTCAAACACTGGTGATTGTACTGGTTGCAATATGTGGTGCCTTAGCTTTAATCGGATTATTTATAGTATTTATTCGAGTAGCCAAAGCGATCAACAAAATTAATACGACGATTGACGATGTCTTGCCATCGGTGAAGGAAACTGTAGATAAATTGCCGGATACTGTTGATCATATCAATAACACATTGGGCAATGTGGTGGATATGACGGACAGCATGGCAGAAACAGTTCCTGTATTACTGGAAAGTACAGCCAAGATAGCAGATTCAGCCAGTGACACAGTTGTCGCACTGTCTGATCTGATTCAAAAACTGGCAGATCTGCTTTCCAGCTTAGTTGAGAAAGTGCCCGGACCGGTGAAATCCATCATGCAAATCACCAAAGTTTTGCAAGGTGTGACAAGCTCGGTTAACTCATTCACAAAGAAAAAAGAGCGGCGCAAGAGAAAGAAAAAGAAATAATTTAAAATTTCTTTTTCTCAATTGACATCACGTTGTCTGTGTCGTGATATGATTAATTAAATAACTTATTTATACAGCCTCCAATGGAGGCTGTATATTTTTAGAAAATTAACTACAGGAGGTTGTCATGAATAACGAAAAACAAGTTTCATCGGATAAAAAAAATGCCTTGAAACAGGGTCTGAGTCACATTTATTGTGGAGATGGTAAAGGAAAAACAACTGCCTGTGTAGGATTGAGTGTCCGAGCCGCGTCCCATGGTCTAAGGGTTTTATTCTGTCAGTTTCTTAAATCGGGAACATCTGGTGAACTGTCTGTCTTGAAAACTTTGCCTACGGTTGAAGTTATTTCGGGTGAACCCATCAACCGATTTAGTTGGGAGATGACAGAGGAAGAGAAACAAATTACTCGGGACTTTAATGATGCCAGACTACAAGAAATTTCTGCACGCATGAAACAAAATGAATTTGATCTTGTTGTTCTCGATGAAGTCATCGGCACGATTGGCGCCGGTCTTGTGGACATCAACGTGTTATTGAAGTTAATCGAAGAAAAACCAGCGACCTGCGAACTTGTGATGTCGGGACGAAATCCTGCCGAAGAATTATTAGAAGTGGCGGACTATGTTTCGGAAATTATGGCGCGCAAACATCCTTTTGAGACTTCAGGTATAACAGGGCGCAAAGGAATTGAGTTTTAAAGCTAAGTACTTTTTCGCTGTTTGCGGAAACGAAAATTTGCAGGTTATTTGATAAGAACTAATTAATCATATAGACTACAATATAGTTAAATAATAATTTCACAGGGGTGCCTACCAGCTGAGATGGTCTTATAACCAAACCCTATAACCTGAATCGGATAATGCCGACGTAGGTAGTGGTATAATTGGCTCCCAATTGGGAGCCTTTTTATTTAGAGGTAGGCCTCTGTAAGGCAATGTTTTACGGAGGTGATGTAATGCCTTTCATCAATGGGAAAAAAGAGTCTAAATATTCTGGTGTTTCAGTTCACGAGTATCTTGCTGTTCAACAATTTGACGAGCGACGGATTGCCGTAGAATACAACGGAAAAATTTTACCCGAAAAAGACTACGACAAGGTCATTTTAAAAGACGGCGATCAATTAGAAGTGGTTACATTTGTAGGGGGCGGCTGATGGATTTGGAACATCAAAATATCGTCGTCGCATTTCGTCATGCGTTGATTGATCGACTTGGTGAGACTTTATATAAAACTTTTGCCGACAGTCACATTGCTATTTTGGGATTAGGCGGTCTGGGTTCTCATGCCGCTATTTCGTTAGCGAGAAATGGCATCGGTAAATTAACTCTAATTGATTTCGACCGGGTTGAAATGAGCAACTTAAATCGCCAACAGTATCGCCTCGTTGATTTGGGGAAGTACAAGTGTCATGCTCTGTCAGAGGTAATTGTTTCATTTAATCCTTTGATAGAACTGATCGCCCAGCCGATTCGCTTAACACCGGATAATGTGGCTGACTATGTGAAAGATGTGGATCTAGTTTTGGAATGTTTGGACGAAGCGGAGGCTAAGGCTTGGCTGGTACGTACACTGCGCTCAGAGTTGCCGGATATTCCATTCATCGCAGCATCTGGTATGGCGGGAATTGGCTCTGCTAATCAAATTCACAGTCGCAAAGTGAGTGATAACTTTTATTTATGTGGCGATGAAACTAGTGATGTGGCAGAAATGGGTTCGTTAATTTGCCCGCGGGTGGCTGTTTGTGCGGGTCATCAGGCACTGACTGCACTGCGTCTGTTGGCAAATGTTGAAGATTGATTTCAGAGATTTTAGAAACAAGAGGTAAGATGATGAAAGATAATTTGTATTCGGTGGCACAAGATTCTTGGCAATTGGGACCCTTGACATTACACTCTAGGTTTATTTTAGGTTCTGGCAAATTTAGATTAGATTTAATAGAAGCAGCCCTTAATCAGGCTGAAGCTGAGATTATTACTTTGGCGGTACGCCGAGCAAATTCTGCCGGTGAAGGAAATATTTTACAACATATTCCCGAACATATACATTTGCTGCCTAATACATCGGGGGCGCGAAACGCCGAAGAAGCTTGTCGCATCGCCCGCTTAGGGCGAGAACTTGGCTGTGGCGATATGGTCAAGATTGAGATCATGCGGGACAGCAAATACCTTCTGCCAGATAACTATGAGACGATAAAAGCTACAGAGATCCTTGCCTCAGAAGGATTTATCGTCATGCCTTATATGTATCCAGACCTTAATGTTGCGCGAGATTTAGTGACTGCGGGGGCTGCTTGTGTCATGCCCTTAGGCGCACCAATTGGTTCAAATCGTGGACTTGAAACGAAGGCATTTATCCAAATATTGCTCAATGAGATTGATTTACCTGTGATCGTTGATGCTGGCATCGGCAAACCCTCCCAAGCTTGTGAAGCTATGGAGATGGGTGTGACAGCCATTATGGCCAATACGGGCATTGCCACGGCGAGTAATCTTCCTTATATGGCAGCAGCATTTAAAAAAGCAATTGAAGCAGGTCGTATGGCGTATTTGGCAAAGCCGGGTAGAGTCTTGGAACACGGAGCAGAAGCCTCATCTCCATTGACAGGCTTTTTACGAAATGAATGAAATAGAGGATGATTATGAATGCAGATATTATGACTTATTTACCGGCGATGGAAAAAATCGACAGCTCAATTAAGGAAGAAGTCTTTGCTTCCATCGATCGATATTGTGAATTGACATTTACAGAGCAACAAGTAAAAGCAGCATTAGCAAAGGACAGCGTTGAAATGAATCTGTTCGATTATGCAGCTTTGTTGTCTCCTGCTGCCTTACCTCTTCTAGAGCAGATGGCTGAACGTGCCCTTGTTGAAAGAAAGCGCTACTTTGGGGATGCGGTATATTTTTTTTCACCCCTTTATATTGCTAATTATTGTGAAAACCGTTGCCTTTACTGTGGCTTTAATTGTGGCGAAAAGATTCAACGGGCTCGCCTTGATAAACAGGAAATAGCTCGAGAGATGGAAGCCATGGCGGCATCGGGTCTAGAAGAAGTTTTAATTTTAACTGGTGAAAGTCCAACTATGTCTTCACCAGAATATATTGCCGCTGCCTGTAAAATTGCCAGGGGATATTTTAAAAACGTTGGTGTAGAAGTTTATCCTATGAACGTTAGGGAATATGAACTGCTCCGCGAAAATGGATCGGACTTTGTGACGGTGTTCCAGGAGACATATCAACCTACGGTATATGAACGATACCACAAAGGGGGCGCAAAGAGGGTTATGCCTTATCGCTTGGAAGCCCAAGAACGGGCTCTTATGGGTGGTATGAGAGGTGTTGGTTTTGGCGCACTTCTAGGATTGGGAGATGCTCGAAGAGATGCCTTTGCCGTAGGTGTACATGCCCATTTAATTCAAAAACGCTATCCTTGGGCGGAGATTAGTCTTTCCTGTCCTCGTCTGCGTCCTATAGCTGGTCAAGACCACATTCAATTTGATCCTGTCAGCGAAACGGAGTTACTGCAAATTATTTTAGCCTATCGTATTTTCCTGCCTTATGCGGGGATTACGGTATCAACTCGAGAAAGAGCAGGTTTTAGGGATCAGGCAATGAAACTGTGTGCTACCAAAATATCAGCAGAAGTGAGTACAGGCATTGGCAGCCATGCCAATGGCAATGAACATCAAGGGGATGCACAATTTGATATCGCGGACGAACGCACTGTGTTGGAGATTGCAGCTGATCTCAAAGCCATTGGTATGCAGCCAGTTATGAATGACTACATTTATGTATAATTGTGAGCGATGTTTAGGGCGGGATTAAATCTAATTCTGTCGCAGTAAATCCAGAGGGATTCACAGTTATTTTTAAATGAGTGATTTATTTGTCATTATTGAATGTGCGGTGCTGTCTTTGTAGATGTGATGACAATCTTCGAGGACAGCGCAAATTTCAAAATAGAATTATAAATAATATTTCAGTGCAGAAAAACAAAGGAAGGGAGGACATTTATCCTGTCAAGATAAATTGTTTTTAACAGTTGACTTTATATGAGGTCTTCCCTATAATCAACATTGCGCTGTAAGCGCGGGTGTAGTTCAATGGTAGAACTTCAGCTTCCCAAGCTGACTACGAGGGTTCGATTCCCTTCACCCGCTCCATATTATACGCCATTTTAGCTCAGTAGGTAGAGCGCATCCATGGTAAGGATGAGGTCGCGGGTTCAATTCCCGCAAATGGCTCCACAAAACGTCGTAATCATACTGGTTGCGACGTTTTTATTTGTCAACGATTGAGGTTCTAATTTAGATGTCGATATTAAAGCTGAAAAATTTATTTGCTTTAGTGAGTGGAGCGGCACTGATTCTTTTTCTCATACCATTTTTAGTGCACCGGATTTTGAATATTGGTAATATAACCGGCATAGTTATTTTTGCTCTCCTGACAGTCTTTTTTAGTGTACCTAAATCTGTTTATAAAAGGTTGAAACAATGGACAAAGAATCGAGTCGTTGCCTGGGTCGTTAAAATTTTTTCTGCCCTTGCAGTTGTCGTTGTTTTGCTGACTGTCGTAATCTCTTCGCTGATGATCTATGCAAATTTACAGAGACCTTTTGAAAATGCGACGGTTATTGTTTTGGGCTGTGGTGTGGAAGGCACGAGACCCAGCCTTATGTTAACAGAACGACTAAATGGGGCTTACGATTATTTGGTTGAGCACCCCCAAGCCGTGTGTATTCTTTCAGGTGGTCAAGGGGAAGACGAGGAGATCAGTGAATCGGAGTGTATGTATCGTTGGCTTGTTGACAAGGGTATCAGTTCGCAGCGTTTAATCAAAGAAGATCGGTCTACGTCGACCCAGGAGAATTTGAGATTCTCCCGGGCGATCATAGAAGAATATGATTTGAATCGACATGTTGCCATTGTGACCCACGATTTCCATGGATACAGAGCCGCTGCTTATGCCAAAGAAGAAGCGCTAATTCCGTCGGCTATTCCTGTTCAGAATCGGTGGTGGTTATTTCCGACTTTTTATGTTCGTGAATTATACGGTGTTTTAGATTTGTGGTTGTTATAGAAGGCTTCTATTCGATTTTTATCTTGAAGCAAGAAGGAATGACAGTGAATATACGAAGATCAGTTGAATTATCGTAATAGGGCACTCTCGGGTTATGAGGTGTTATTTATATTTTTCGCGTATCTTTTTTAAGACAGCAATAAGGATAAGTACAGTACCGGTAACGAAAAATAGTAAGTTCAACAGGATGGGGGGAACTTCTCCGGTGCGCGGCAACACTTGTATGGCATTGTTTGAATCTGTTGTTTTTTCCGATGACAGGCGCTGATTTTCTATTTCTATGCATAAGGGGGTGGAAAATCCTGAGTTTTCAGATATTTCTACGCTTACTTCACCCGCTAGAGCATAGCCGTCAGGGGATTTTGTTTCGTTGATGTGATATGTCTGTTGGGGCAGGTAACGCACTCTTATTTGTCCTTCAGCGTCAGTTTTTAGATGGGTGTGCTCACCGTTTGGGTCTGCCATATATATTCCTTCCTCCAACCGGAAGCGATATGTCCAGCCCTTTGTATCGGTTATTTTAAATTGTGCGCCGGCGAGGATGTGCCCTTTCTCGTCTGTCTTTCTAATGATTAGTTCGGTCGGTTCGTTAAGTATTTCCAGATCTCCAATTACTTCCCCCTTATCGTCGATAGTAAAAGAAAACTTGGATTTGTTTTCAATATATCCCTCTGGTGACCGTACTTCTTTATAAGTGTAGTTTCCGGGAATTAATCCAAGGATTTTGATTTGCCCACTTTTATCTGTGCTGCCCTCATAGGCTATATTATCCATTTCATCCCAGACACAGATTTCAGCTCCGGATAGGGGTAAATTAGTCAATGCATCTCGTTTATTGATGACAACTCTTGTCTGTTCGTTTTGCAACTGAATGCGGTTTATAGTCCCATCTTCATTGACAGTAAATGTGACGGGATCAGGGCTGAGGACGTAGCCGGATGGAGGAATCTCCTCAATTAATGTGTAGACTTCACCTGCTATTAGTCCACGGACGACACTGGGTTCTTGGCTAGAAGTGAATCGGGAGACCACTTGATCGTGGCGGTCTTTAATAAGGAAGGCAGCACCTGGTAGCAATTCTTCGCTATCGTTGGTTTTACTGATTTCAGTTACGGTTTTTGTGTTGGTAATTTCCAGTATCAAGTCTTTGATGCCATCAATGGTTAATTCTGTAATGCGGTCGTCAACCGTATAACCTTTTGGCGGGGTTATTTCTTCGAGAAAATAACGTCCATACTCTAAGTTGGTAATGCTAACTTTGCGGTTTTTATCGGAGGTGAACAAGCCTAAGTCACTGGTTTTTTCATCTTTGATGGTGTACAGACGGAAGATCGCTCCGGGCAACGCTTGTCCTGTCTCTGAATCTACCTTTATGACGTTGATCCCGCCTCGCTTTAATTCATTTTTGATCGGTTCTATGAGGGTAACCACTTCCTTTGTATCACCGTCAGGTCGGTAGGTTGCTGTAACTGGACTATTTTCGGAAGGGTGATATGCTTCGTGGGTCGACAATTCTTTAATGTAATATTCGCCTGCCAAGTCGATAGAAAAAGATCCGGCATAGTTTTGATCCAAAGCGGTAATTCCGACACAGGTATCAGCGGGTAAAGTGACATTGTTTAAAGTTAAGGGCAATTTAGTAAATAGTCCAAAATATGTGGATCCCTCTGTCTCGGTATGATAATTAAACCACTGGATTCTTCGAAGGATTTTGTGAACACAAATTGATACGTCTGCTTTTCATTGATGAGATGTTTTGTTTCGGTCTGTACGCGGATACTTTGGGCGCCGGGTGTCAATTCGACGTGGATAGGGTCTGCTCTCAAATAGCCTTCCGGTGTCACTGTC
>JAAYOA010000059.1 GCA_012520525.1 Clostridiaceae bacterium
AGTCGCACCCTTCACGGGTGCGTGGATTGAAATGCATTCTCCGCATAGTCAATTTGTTCTTGCAAAGTCGCACCCTTCACGGGTGCGTGGATTGAAATAGCGTTATGCCAAACTTTAAAGTCTATAAATGCCGTCGCACCCTTCACGGGTGCGTGGATTGAAATTTGCCGTGGAATGATATCGCTAAACGCAGACCGTGGTCGCACCCTTCACGGGTGCGTGGATTGAAATGCGCACGTTTCCACTTTTGTAACTCTGTAGGTGGGTCGCACCCTTCACGGGTGCGTGGATTGAAATGCAGTAAATGAGATGAATTTCAGCAGCCGTTCTGGTCGCACCCTTCACGGGTGCGTGGATTGAAATAGCTTTCTTCAGCCCTAACAGAAAATCAATTTAAAATTGATGGTATAATAGAGCAAGTCTATTCACTTTCAAGTCAGGAGGTTATTTTGATAGAAAAATTAATCAAAAACAGACGCAGTATCCGCAAGTATCAAGACAAAAAAATACCCAGCGACATTCTCGATCAATTGATCGAAAGCGCACGTCTTGCCCCTACAGCTTCTAATCAACAGGATCTTAAACTTCTTGTAGTTGATGAACCTGAAAAAGTTCAAGCCCTTGCAAATAGCGCTGATACTCAAGCTTTTGTTCAAACTGCCGGTGCTATAATAGGTATCGCTTGTCACAATGATCGCCCTATGAAGTGTGGCATCTCAAAAGGAATTGTTGATGCAAGTATCGCTATGTCATTTATGGTATTGCAAGCTGAAGAACTCGGCATTGGTAGTTGCTGGCTCGGGTCTTTTGACGCTGACGCTGTTTCCAAATACTTTGAATTACCTGATGACCATACCGTTGTCTGTATTACAGCTTTTGGTTACGCTGATGAGGCACCAAATGCCAAACCACGCAAATCTACAGAAGAATTATTGATAAAAAAATAATCAATCGATAAAATTATAAGGTTAATTATTATCGCAACTTTCAGATCATTCAGAATGAATAGTAGACATTTATTAGGGTCCAATGAACACATTTCTTTGGACCCATAATTATAGGCAGAAATTTGAAGGAGAAATCAACATGGGTCCAATAAGTGTAGCTTTAAACGGCGTCTTTCCTCTCACGGTTTATATGCTAAGTGGAGTTCTTGTTCGCAGACTAAATTGGATGGACGACCTGGCCTTGGAAAAGTTGAATCGCCTTGTTTTTAAATTGTTTCTACCTATTCTGATAGCGCTCAATATCATTAACAGCGAATTTACAAAATTTCCTTCCATAATCGAAATCCTATTTCCTGCAGTTGCTGTAGTAATCACATTTTTAATTGCTTGGATCTCATTTTCTAAAAGCAGTTTTCCCGTTAAGCAAAAGGGTGTTTTGATTCAGAGTGCTTTTCGCAGTAATTATGCATTATTTGCTGTACCCCTGACAACTTCTATCATTGGAGGAAAAGGTAGTGGCATTACCGAAATTTTAATTGCAATCATAATACCTATATACAATATTTTAGCGGTTATTGCCCTTTCTTATTTCGCAAACCAGACCGCAGACTTGAAAAAAGTAATTGTCAATATTGTAAAAAATCCTCTGATTATTGCTTCTATTGTCGGTATAATTATCAAAACTAGTGAGTTTACTATTCCGACTTTGATTTTAAATCCTCTGTCTGCAATGGGAAAAGTGGCTACCCCAGTTGCACTAATGGTATTGGGATCTCAATTTAAATTTTCAGATACTAAATCACTGATCAAGCCATTAACCTTGGGGTGTTCCCTGCGGCTTATTATTGTACCCACTATATGGGTTGTGATTGCTATTATTCTAGGATTTCGTGGTGAAACACTTGTAACATATTTATCAATATTTGGTTCACCTGTTGCTGTTTCGTCTTACACAATGTCTGCTCAAATGGGAGCGGATGATACTTTAGCTGGACAAATTCTTGTTTTCACATCCATCCTCAGCATTTTCACCTTATTCATAGGGATCGTTTTACTAAAAAATTTCAACCTCTTTTGATGAATCTGACTTGTGTATGAAAATTTAGATTTTGATATAATATTAATTTATTGAAATTATTAAACTAGGAGGCAGATATGTCAAACTACGATTTAGCTACAAAATGTGTCCAATCCGGTTACAAGCCTGCAAACGGTGAACCTCGGGTCATGCCGATTGTTCAAAGCACAACCTATAAATACGATTCTTCAGAAACAATGGCAAAATTATTCGATCTCGCCGAACCAGGATATTTTTATACTCGCTTAGCAAACCCAACCAACGACTATGTTGCCCAAA
Source organism: Clostridiaceae bacterium (assembly GCA_012520525.1). Taxonomy (GTDB): domain Bacteria; phylum Bacillota; class Clostridia; order Saccharofermentanales; family Fastidiosipilaceae; genus JAAYOA01. Next base: position 2,305 of record JAAYOA010000059.1, read on the forward strand.
AAATTTGTGACCTTGAAGGTGGCGTAGCTGCCATCCTTACGTCTTCAGGACAGGCGGCGTCTCTCTACTCAATTTTAAATGTTGCAGAAGCTGGTGATCACATAGTCTGCTCTGCTGCAATATACGGCGGAACTTTTAATCTATTTTCAGTCACAATGAAACGTATGGGAATAGAATTTACTTTTGTTGATCCGGATTGTGACGCCAAAACCTTAGATCAGGCTTTTAGACCCAATACAAAAGCATTATTTGGAGAGTCTATATCTAATCCGTCCTTACAAATAATAGACATAAATATGTTTGTTAAAGCGGCACAAAAACATGGCGTACCTCTGATCATTGACAATACATTTCCTACACCGATAAATTTCAGACCTTTAGAACATGGTGCCAACGTCGTCATCCACTCAACAACTAAATATATGGACGGTCACGCGACCTCTGTCGGCGGTTGCATTGTCGACGGCGGTAACTTTGACTGGAACAGTCATCCAGATAAGTTCCCTAGCTTTTCGACACCCGATGAATCTTATCACGGCGTCATCTATACAGAGGCTTTTGGAAATGCAGCATATTTCGCTAAAATTCTAGCTCAGCTTATGCGTGATCTCGGTGCCATCCCTTCACCACATAATGCATTTTTACTCAATCTTGGACTGGAAACATTGCACCTGCGGATGAAACAACATTGTAGTAACGCTCTAGAAGTAGCTGAATATCTGCAAAATCATCCTAAAGTGAAATGGATTAAACACCCCGGTCTGCCTGGTGATCAATATTATGAACGCGCTCGTGAGTTTATGCCTGAGGGAACTTGTGGTGTCATTTCCTTTGGGGTTGAAGGAGGACGAGAGGGTGCACAAGGCTTTATGGACAACCTTAATTTAGCAGCCGTAGTGACTCATGTAGCAGACGCTAGAACCTGTGTACTCCATCCTGCCAGTACAACCCACAGACAGCTAAGTGACCAGCAACTTGCTGAAGCAGGTGTCTCTCCTGATCTAATTCGTTTCTCAGTGGGAATAGAATCAGCTAAAGATATCATTGCCGATCTAGAGCAAGCTTTAGCTCAAATTTAAAACATATATTAAAATATCATTTTGTACCATTTAGGCGAATCAAAGAAACAGTAATCTTATATAAACTTTGATTCGCCATTTTTGTTTATTTCTGTTACACTAGAGCAAGATTTAAGAACTGAAAGGAGCGGTACACGTGGACACCTATAGCGGGCCTCAGGCCAAAGATGATAGTTACCCTACGATGACCCTCCAATCAGGGTCTCATTACAACTAGAATTTCCCACACTTTTTTGTCTGTAACCCAGTATAGGTGAACTGACCGCAACCTTTCTATGAAAGGATATTTGGTCATGCTCTATAACAACTATGAAGCGTTGAGCGATGAGCTCAACGCCTGCTTAGAAGAACACAATTATCTTAAACTTCGTTCCATCTTGAAAAATGTTTTACCCCAAGACATTGCCATCTTTATAGATGACATTGAACCTGAGAGCGCGGCCATCGTCTTTCGTCTTTTGTCGAAGGATGTCGGCGCAGATGTATTTCGCTATTTACGACCTGATACTCAATTTGAACTCATTCGCGCATATTCTGACCGCGATATCAGTGAACTCGTTGCCGGCCTTTATATTGACGACTTGGCAGATTTTCTCGAAGAAATGCCGGCCTCTGTAGCTAAGCGTGTCCTGGACAACACAGCGCCTGACAAGCGATCCAATGTCAATCGTATTTTAAAATACCCTGAAGATTCCGCCGGTTCAATCATGACCACGGAATATATGCATTTGAAGCAAGATATGACGGTTGCCGATGCCATAGATCGGCTTAGACATAGCGGAACGAAACATGAAACTATCTATATCTGTTTTGTCACTTCGGCCACAAGAATTCTCGAAGGCATTATCAGTGTCAGAAAGATTTTGAATGCCAAAGATCATGAGATCATCGGTGATATTATGGAACGAAACATCGTTTCTGTCACTACCGATGAAGATCAAGAGGTGGTCGCTCGAATGTTTGATCGCTACGACTTTCTAGCCATCCCTGTCGTCGATCATGAACATCGACTAGTCGGTATTGTTACGTTTGACGACGCCGTTGACGTCTTGACTGAAGAGGCTCAAGAAGATATGTCAATCATGGCTGCTGTTCAACCCTCCGAAAAACCTTACCTTCAAACCAGCGTCACTGAACACTCCAAGCGCCGATTGATGTGGCTTCTTTTGCTGATGATTTCCGGTATGATCAATGGTTATATCTTGTCACGTTACGAATCTGCATTTGTTGCCTTGCCTGTCCTTGTCACCTTTATACCTATGCTCACTGACACAGGCGGAAATGCAGGATCACAGAGCAGTAGTATGATGATCCAAGGGCTCGCTTCAGGTGAAATTACAAGTAAGGACTGGCTCACCATTGGATGGAAAGAATTCCGCATTAGTCTACTTACGGGTATAGCTCTTAGCTTCGTCAATTTTTTCCGAATTTATTTTTTCCACGAAAAAAATTTTACAGTGGCATTAACGGTCTCCATTGCATTACTTTTCATTGTTATGCTTGCAAAATTAATTGGTGGTTTGTTGCCGTTGCTTGCAAAGTCGTTAAAAATGGATCCAGCCATAATGGCTGCTCCTTTAATAACGACAGTAGTCGATGCTGTCGGGCTTCTTATTTACTTTGGCGTAGCTGAAACGATTATCCCCCAACTGAGATAATTCTCACAGTTGCTATTAATATTGAATTTGAACAACTTTAATTTATTAAACAATTAACATTGAATTTGCTTGAAAGTGCCTAATTTCAGGCATTTTCAATCTATAGATCTCTTGACAACTTAATTGGCTATATTCATAATAAAGGTCCGATATAATAACAAGGAGGCATCATTGAATGAATAAAAGTGAACTGGTGGATTCGGTTGCAAACATGACGGATCTAAGCAAGAAGGACAGTGAGGCAGCAGTCAATGCAGTGCTCGAAACTATTACGGAGAGTTTAGTTCGTGAAGAAAAGGTTGTACTAGTTGGATTTGGTACTTTTGAAACTAAACATCGAGCAGCTCGCAAAGGACGCAATCCAACCACCAAAGAAGAAATCAAAATTCCTGCATCTAAAGCACCTGTCTTCAAAGCTGGTAAAGGTCTAAAAGATAAAGTCAATCACCGTACAGAATAAATGATGTAATAAAATTAAATATAAAACCCATTGCTACAACAAAAGTAACCATCGCAATGGGTTTTTGTTTATTTATATCTTGCGGTTTAAAGTCACTTTGTGTTTAAGATGGTATATTATTTTTTGGATCATAAGGATTTAATTCACTAGGTTCAGCAACTCGTACATCACTTGCATCTTCATATGCTAATTCAGAAAAATTAAATGTAACATCGTTTCCATTTTTCTCGATGTACCGTTTTCTGTATGCCTGTGTTTCTTCTTTTAATTTAAGATATAATTCGTAAATTAAAATACCATTGCTTTTATTATGTCCTGCTTTTTTTGTCGCATAGCGGATCACTCGATCAATTTGATTCGGTTTGGCATGAAATTTTTGGGCAATTTCTGGATACAATGTCTTGCTTATTGGATTGACAAATTCATGGACCGAAGACAAAAGCATCAATCCATACCGCAAATACATATATCCTTTAAGATTAGTTGGAATCTTATATTCCATTAAAATGCGATCGACAATTTCGGCAGTCTGCCCCGGTGTCAATTCTACAGGATGATCTAATTCTTTCGGTCGTAACTGTTCAGCAATGTTGCTAATGCATTCCGTCAGCCGATAAGGATTATTTCGACCATCTAACAAATAGTGGACTCTGCCCGCTGTGTCCACCACGCCGACGTATCCCTTGCGACTCATTAAGTTAGTAATTTTGGCAAGAAGATCTTTATCGTTAGCAATAATAAAAAACTCGGTCTTTTCGCATCCCAATATTTTATTAATCGACATGGTTTCGCTCCTTCCAGTTTGTAACATTAATGTAACAAAATAAGCAAGACCTCAACCATTGTAAATTTCCAAAATTATCTACACTTTAGTCAAATTTCCAAAATCTATAGAAAACAATAAAATATCCTATATTCTATAGTAGGTTCTACAAAATATACTTTTCCACCATCTGAGCAAATCCATCTTCATAATTGGGTGGCGCAACATGAGTACAAGAAGATTTTGCTAATTCACTGCCGTTTTCCATACCAAAAGATAGACCCGCTACTTCCATCATACTGACATCATTGTCATGATCACCAAATACAGCAACTTCGTCGATCGACAAACCATAGTATTCTGTTAATCGTTGTACAGCTGTCCCTTTAGAAACATCGGCTGGCATAACATCTAAATTGGCCGACATCGATTGAACCGACGACAGCCCTTGGGTTTGGTTGATAATGCGCTTTACATCAGAGATGATCTGATCATCATCTGTCTGAATAAATAATTTATAAATTGGCTCGACTAGGCGATTATCAATAAACATTTTTTCTAATGGAAAAAGAGTCACTGGGGTTGAGCCACCAGATAGTGCCATCTGGTTATAATCATGAAAAAATTTGATTCGGACACTATTAAATGGATAATATACAGCATGAAAAGAGTAAGCTAAAAAATCGACATTGTTTGATGCCAGATAATGATACAAACATGACACATCGTCTTCAAGAATGGATCGACTGTAAAGCACTTCATCTGTATGCTCATTAAATATTAGAGCCCCGTTGCAAGCAATTGATGGTTCCTCATTACAGAGTTGACGCCGATATTCACGAATCATTAAATGTGTTCGTCCAGTGGCAAGTACGAAACGAATACCTTGGTCCTGGAGAGCTTTAACGGCTAACCGATTGGCTTCGCTGATCAACGAATCATTGTCGAGGAAAGTTCCGTCAAGATCCGACACGACCATCCGAATTTTACTTCTGCCAAGTGTCATTAAGACACCTCCCAATTAATAATCTTAAATTGCCCTTATATCGGCAATATAGTGACTCCACTGTGTAAAACTTATCAGATATTTTTTGTCCGGATCTAATTCAATTTTAAATCCATTATAAAAATATGTTCTACCGTCATCTAGTTTCACACGATGAAAAGATTTAAGCTGAGTTACTTCAACTTGTTCAACGACATAATTGTCACGCAACACATTGATGATATCTAAGCATTTAGGACCACTGCTGGCAAGAATATACCATGTCAAAAGCAATGCACAAATTGTCGGCAAAAAAAGAGCCCAATTCTTTTTAACATATTTCGCTTTGCACGCTCTTGCTAATTTGATGAACAGAATGAATAAACCTATGCTTATTATGACTGAAATCAATAGTCTTATGGCAAAATACATCATGTCATTTCTCCATATTTTGAATAAGTTTCAAAAAGTCCTCTTCAGTCAACAATTCTATTCCTAACTCTTTGGCATCGTCTAATTTACGACCTGCCTTTTCACCATATAACACAAAATCTGTCTTTTGGGACACTGAATTTACCACTTTCGCTCCTGCTTCGCGCGCCATATCTTGAGCCTCTTTTCGCTTTAGACTAGGTAGCGTTCCTGTGATAACAAGAGTTTTTCCAGTCAATGGCAGTTCTCTCAACTCTTCACTTCCGCCATCAGTTTGGTAAATACTGCTTTGCATATTAAGTCCAAGGGCAGCCAAATCTTCAATTAATTTTTTCACGTGATCCAATTGGAAAAACTGATGGATGGACTTAGCTGTAATATCACCAAAATCAGCTATTTCTGCTAATTCAGACGGGCTGGCTTGCATGACAGACTTGAGATCGGGATAGTGTTCTGCTAAGACCCGTGCACCGTTGATGCCAATATGTCTAATTCCCAGGGCATGAATCAAACGTTCCAATGAATTACCTTTACTGTCCTCGATGGCTGCGAGCAAATTGTTCACAGATTTTTCGCCAAATAACGGCAAGTTTAATAGTTGCTCTCTTTTCTCGTGCAGTTGGTAGATGTCGGCAATGCCCGAAATTAATTTTTCATCTAAGAAAAGCTGTACCTTTGACTCACCAAAGCCGATAATATTCATCGCATCTCGGGAAGTAAAATGAACAAGATGACGGAATAGTTGAGCAGGACAGTCTGGCGATGTACAACGAACTGCAGCTTCCCCCGACTCTCTTGTAACTTCTGAACCGCAAGAAGGACAATGGCTGGGCATTTTATACGGTTTACTGCCTTCGGGACGCTCTGTTTCATCTACAGATATGATCGACGGAATGATGTCACCAGCCTTCTCCACCCACACTAAATCGCCGACACGAATGTCTTTAGCAGCAATGTAATCTTCATTATGCAAAGTCGCTCTTGACACTGTTGAGCCATCAATCAAGACAGGGGTTAAAATAGCAAGAGGGGTCAGCACGCCAGTGCGGCCCACTTGAATAACGATGTCTTCTACCCGTGTCTGTTGACGCTCAGCTGCATACTTAAAAGCTCCAGCCCAGCGCGGCACTTTACTTGTCTGACCTAGTAGCTCCCTATCAAATAGACTGTCAACCTTTATGACTGCTCCATCAATCCCATATGGCAACTGATTGCGCTCATTTTCAATGTCGAGAATGGCTTGCCAAATATCCGCATCACCGGTGTATGTCCGTACCAAAGGTATCGTAGGAAATCCTTGGGTAGCAAGCCACTCTAGTCCTTCAAGATGACTTGTAAATTGTTTACCTTCAATTAATTGAATATTAAAAATAAATAATGATAAATAACGACTAGCTGTTACTGTTGGATCTAACTGACGCAGTGAACCCGAAGCTGCATTGCGAGGATTAGCAAATAAGCGCAATCCTTCTCTCGATTGACGCTCATTAAGGCGTTCAAATGAGGCAAAAGGCATATAGACCTCGCCGCGGACAATCAGGCGCGGAATAGCCTCCTGTAACTGATTTGGGATATCTTTTAATGTGCGAAGATTTTCAGTAATATCTTCTCCCTCTAATCCGTCGCCTCGGGTCAGTCCTTGAAAATAAATCCCATTTCTATATTCCAGAGAAACTGAAACGCCATCGATCTTTTGTTCAACGACAAAAGAGGGATTCACAGTGGATTTATCTTCATCTTGCAATAATTCACGAACCCTATTTAAAAATGAAACAACTTCTGTTTGAGAAAAATAGTCCTGCAAACTCTGCATTGGAACAGCGTGAGTTACCTTTGAAAAATCAGAGCGAACCGTACCACCAACAACTTGGGTGGGGGAAGAAGCATCTTGAAATAAAGGATATGCCGCCTCCAGCGCCTCCAATTCTCGCAACAATTGATCATATTCTGCATCACTGACCAAAGGGTTGTCCTCGTCATAGTAGCGTCGATTATAATCATGTATCAGCGTTCTTAATTTTTCTATACGAATTTCCGCTTCTGCTGCAGTTATACTTGTTAGATCCAGCATTGAACTTTTACCTAAAATTATAATTCCATTATCAAAATGGAATTTCTTATCTTAAACTTCTATTTCCTCTAATGAGTAAGGATCAAACTCATCCAAAATTTCCTTGATAATAGCCACTTCTTCGGCACCTAGGGAAACACCTTTACCCATCTTAGTATGATCCGGTGCCCATTCACGAATATCCAATTTAGGTTGAGCATTATTCCAACTCACAATGTTGACTTCTCGCTGCCAACCACCCTTAAAAGTTTTTAGGACTCCAATTTCTTTAATAACTTTATACTCAAATGGTTTCTTTGTAGCCATAAACAACCTCCTGTTGAACATTATACAAAACGAACTGCATTATATCATAGCACGTTTACATGTAAATATTTTATTTAAGTTGTATATAATTAGATAATTATAAGATTATCTCTGAAACTTTGAACAGGAGATCACCTTAATATGAATAAAACAATTTCAATAGTCATCATAATTGTTATTATATTACTTTTCATTTGGGTTAACATAGAAGCCAGATTGATGCGTATTGTCGTCAGTAAAATAAATTGCCAAGGGGGCAATGAAAACAAATCCGAATCTCCCCAACAGTTATTTGGATCGGACAAAATAGCATCAAAGAATGCTCGACCTTACGCCCAAGTTAAAGGAACTGTTATCTATAAAGGGTGGAGTTACTGCGGTGTACCCGAATCTGCTGAAACGACCAAGTTACGTATCGTCTTCATTAGTGACCTGCACAGCTACTTTATGCGCATACCTCATCGGAAAATAAGGACAGCGCTTAAACAATCTAGACCCGATCTCGTGCTTTTTGGAGGTGATCTCTCAAGCGGTCAATGGGACCGCAAGTACGGACTCAAGCAATTAAAGGCAATTGTCTCATTGTGTAAAAATATGGGTATTCCCATGTATCTAGTACGTGGAAATCATGATGACACTCTTACGAATGAACAAGCTTATGAACACGAATTAGATTTCCTAGACAACCAATCTGTTGTGATTTATGACAGAAAAAGTCAGCCTTGGCTTTTATTAGGACTTCAGGACAAAACTACTGCAAATCCCGATGCTGCAAAAGCCTTAAAACAGGTCATCAATCTTCCTGAAGACATCGCACCTAACTTCGAATCTACTCAAAAATTCATTGAATATATTCCCCCCCATCGAAGGATTGTGTTGGCTCACAATCCCGATACCATTTTCTTGTTGGATCCTCAAACCGCCGGATTGATCCTTACCGGTCACTTCCACGGGGGGCAAATACGTCTGCCATTTAGATTGGAATACCGCTCCCTGCGTGGCGAACGCCTCTGCCGAGAAGGAATCTATGAGCACCACCATCAACGCAATGGCGTCTGGGGATATATCACGAATGGACTCGGCTGTGTTCTGTTTCCATTTCGCTTTTTGTCTCCGCCGGAATTTACGGTGCTTGATTTGGAAACAAAGGATCAATAAAAGCGATTGGGCGATACACGTTGTACCACCACAATCGCTTTCAGCTTTAAAATTCGGATAGATCTTCAAAAAATCAGATTAATTCATTTAGTTTCCATAAGTCCTATTAAAAATTATCTAGATATTTGTCCCGTTCCGACTGTTTCTTATCGTAATTAAAGTCAGGAATATTCAGCCAACGCCGTCTCAAAATATGGGTTGACATCTTAGGTTCTCGATCTCTCGTAAAGACACCCTTCTTATTTCCTTTAACGCGATTTACACCGACCTTTGTCTCGAAATCTGCAAAGTTCCAAAGCTGCTCGCCTATAATGCTTTCAAACTCATCAAAAATCTTGTGATAAGTGTGATAGAACCTTACTTGATACTCTTCCGTAAAAGGAATATCGTCAATGGCATGTAATCCGGCCACAGTATCAGCACCGTACTCCGTAAAAATGATCGGCATTTTAGGGAATAATTTTTCCCAGCGAACCAATTCATCACGAAGAGCTGCAGCACCGGCTGCCAGATCACCTGTCTGAGCATACCAACCTTGGTAGCGATTCAAGCAGAGTACTTCACCTAAACCTTCGGCATTGGCCATTTCCGGAGGGCAGACCATAATATTGACAATGGTGCGTGGTCGTTTTTCAGGATCGAGTTCCCAGGCTAGATTAAATAAAGGTTCAAAATATTCCCGTGCTCCTGGATGGGACGTAGCCGCTTCATTGGCGATGGACCACATGACCACACAGGCATGATTTTTATCTCTCTCAATAAGTTCTGTCAAAACTTGACGGTGAGCTTCCGCAGTATCCATGACCTCCCATGTACTGCCACTCGCCATATCATCCAAATTAAAGTTAAAATTTTCCATCAATCCTACTGCAGATGTTTCGTCTATAACAACAATACCTTCCCGGTCACATAAACGCATCATTTCTTCGCTATAGGGATAATGAGATGTGCGGAAACTGTTGGCTCCACTCCATTTGAGTCGATTAAGGTCGAGGACATTGGCCACTTCATCAAAGCCTCTGCCATGCAGCGGATAATCTTCATGTTTGCCGTAACCTTTGAAATAGAATGGCTTACCATTGATTAAAAATTCATAACCCTTCACTTCTATAGTGCGTATGCCATAAGGCAGGATATATTGATCAACAATAGAGCCGTCATCTGACTGAAGCTCGACTTCAATATCGTATAAATATCCTGCGCCGGGTTCCCAAAGTTTTACATCGTCTATGTGTAAAGAACAGTCGTTACCTTCCTCTATAGCAACGACGTTTCCCTCTGCGTCTTTAGCCCTCACTACAACTTTTAATTCAGCTGCATCAACAGCATCGGTCTTTATTTTTACTACAGCATCTGCACCACTCACTTCACTGACCAAACTCAGGTCTCTAATCCACTGTTTAGGAGTAG